>NZ_CP087139.1:307500-607500 GCF_045160025.1 Spirosoma sp. KNUC1025 | reverse complement strand
AGCGCTTCTAAACGTACTGTTACGTTGTCAAAAAACCATGAAGATTTCTTTCGAGCAGATTAGTCCGGATGCGAATAGTTCGTTTCATCTGCTGCTGACACCGCATTTGAGCGACGTTTTCCTCTGGCATTATCATCCCGAATACGAAATTGTGTACATAGAAGGCGCTAGCGGCACTCGACACGTGGGTGATCATATTTCGCGTTACGAAGGGAGCGATCTGGTATTTATTGGCCCCAACATTCCGCACCTTAATTTTGATTATGGCGTAAAAACCGACCACCAGAAAGTAGTGGTTCAGTTAAAAGAAAACTTTCTGGGTGATGTCATCTGGCAGGCTCCGGAATTTACGGCCATCGTGCAGCTCTTTGACCGGGCTCGCTCCGGCGTTTCGTTTTATGGACAAACCAAACAAGTCGTTGGAAAACAACTGGCACAACTGGCCGATTTAGAACCTTTTGAGCGTCTGCTATTGCTGCTGCGAATTTTCCAGCAATTGGCGGTCAGTGCTGAATACATCCCGCTCCACGGAACAGCAGTTACGAGTCTCTATAACCTGAGCGATCAGCAGCGACTCAAGCGTATCCATCAGTTTATTGCCGAGCAGTACGTTCGTAAAATAGAAATAACCGAGGTAGCGGCTTTGGCAAACCTGACAGAAGCCGCTTTCTGCCGGTATTTTAAGCGAATGACCCGGTTAACGTTTACACAGTTTTTGAATCAGTACCGGATCAATCAGGCGCAGAAGGTATTACTGCTGGGCAATACCGTAACGGAAGCCTGCTTTGCAAGTGGTTTTGAAAGCCTGTCGTACTTCAACAAAATCTTCCGTCGCGTAGCGGGCGAAAATCCTCTGCTGTTCAAAAAGCGCCATTTAGTCGAATAAGGATCTATGTAAGATCTTGTAAATCAGAAAATTATATTTAGTCGATTATTAAATTTTGTATTCGGCCTAATCAATCATCACAACAAATACCGGTTTACGGGGTTGATTTCGTATTTACTGCTGAATTACTGAAAAATAAGCTGTTTCCTGTTATCCAGCACCATTCAACTCTTTTCCGTTTCGTAGCCTGATATTCCATGAGTGGCGCAAACCGTTCATTAAAGCCAAGTGAACCTTCCCATAACAACCGATTGAGTTTTGCTCTACAGGCAGCCGGTATAGGCACCTGGACTTTAGATAATCTTCATCAGCAGATTTGGTGTGACGAGCGTTGCCGGGAACTATACGGATTGTCGGGCGGAGAGAGCGTACCTTATGAACAATTGGTCGCCTGCATCCACCCTGATGACCGGCTGGACGTCGATATAGCCATTCAACGAGCCATTAATCCGCAGTCAGGAGGGACGTACTATGCTCAGTTTCGCACCCGTGAAGCTAAGACCAGGTCATGGCGCTGGCTGCGTTGCAAAGGGCGGGCATTCTTCAGCGAAACGGGAACGGCCTATCAGTTAACGGGTGTAGTGGAAGCGATTGCACCAACTACCAATATAGCGGGAAACCTGATTGAAGAGGCTCCCATTGCTACGGGCCTATACGTTGGCCGCGCGTTGATCGTGGAACAGGCTAATGAGGCAATCCTTAAAATTTGGGGAAAAGATGCTACTGTGATAGGCAAACCATTGGCCGACGCATTGCCAGAATTACAGGGGCAGCCGTTTCTGGATATTCTTGAAGACATATTTGCTACGGGAAAGGCCTTTACGGCTCAGGGTATGCCCTGCGATCTGGTTGTTGACGGTACATTAAGAACGTTCTATTTTGACTTTACCTACAAACCACTACGTAACGATACAGGTGAAATCTATGCCATTATGAACATGGCTGTCGACGTTACTGAACAGGTATTGGCCCATCGGCAACTGGAAGCGATTCAGGCGGATTTACTACAGACAACGCAGCGACTGGGCCTGGCGCTGGAAGCTGGAAGCCTGGGTTCGTATGAACTTGACCTGGCTACGGGTCTGATGAACTGCACACCCCAATGCAAAATTAATTATGGTCAGCCCATCGACGTGCCGTTCAATTTACCGGATCTAATGCACATAATTATGGCAGAAGATCGGTCGTACGTCGAGCAGGCCATTACGCAATCTATTGAGAAACAGACGGCATATATGGCGGAATACCGGATCATCTGGCCCGACCAAAGCCTGCACTGGGTGAGGGCTTCAGGACGGCCAACACATTTTGTTGGGGGTAAACCGACAAAAATGACGGGCGTTACGCAGGAAATCACGGCGCAACGTCAGCTTCAGCTGGTTCTGGAACAGCAGGTGCAGGAACGTACGGAAGAATTGGAGGCCACCAATGAAGAATTAAGTGCTACGAATGAGGAGCTGGCATCCACCAACGAGGAACTTATAGAAGCCAATCAAAACCTTACACGCTCCAACGAAAACCTGGAGCAGTTTGCTTATATCGCCAGCCACGACTTGCAGGAGCCACTCCGTAAAATTCAACAGTTTGGCGATCTATTGAAGACGCGTTACGCTGATCCGGTAGGCGAAGAACTGGTTTATCTGGAACGAATGCAGTCAGCGGCCAGTCGTATGTCGGTGTTAATTAAAGACCTGCTGACGTTCTCGCGTATTTCCACACGACAGGCATCTACATCACCCGTAGCGTTAAGTCTGGTCGTTAAAGAGGCCCTGGAAAATTTATCAGTAGCCATTGAAGAAACCAGCGCCAGTATTCAGGTAGAGCCGTTGCCCAGTATACAAGGCGATAACTTACAGCTTGTTCAGCTTTTTCAGAACTTACTGTCTAATTCGTTGAAATTTCACCGGACGGACGAATCGGGAGCTCTCGTTCCCCCCATCATTAACATTCGCACGAGTCAGGTAGCGGTTACAGATTTGCCCGTTTCGTTAAAGCCTGCCCGTTCGGCCGCAGCTTACTACTGTATTGCTGTTTCCGACAATGGTATAGGCTTTGATGAGCGATACATAGATCGCATTTTTCAGGTCTTTCAGCGGCTGCACGGCAAAAAGGAATTTGCCGGTACAGGAGTAGGGCTGGCTATTTGTCAGAAAGTGGCAACCAATCACGGCGGAGCAATTTCGGCAATCAGTCAGCCGGGTAAAGGCGCTACGTTTAGTGTCTATTTCCCCGTGCCGATCTAGCTGCCACAGATTTTCAGGTTAATAATCTGGCTTCCTGCCGTTAAAACAACGTATCAGGATTGGGGATGAAATTCAGAAAAGAATGCGTAAGCTGTTGATATTTTGCCATATCAACCTGATAAAAATAGGCGCCCCGTTTTGAAAAGCCTTTCTGCTTTTCATCCAGTTTGATAAGCAGGTTTGTCGATAAAATCTTCCGGCTGAAATTCCGCTTATCGAATTCGGTGTTGTAGATCGCATCGTACAGCTTCTTGAGCTGAGGAATCGTAAACTTTTCAGGCAACAGTTCGAAGCCTATCGGATGTTGAGAGGCTTTGTAACGCAAGTGTTTGATGGCCAGCGATACCATGTCGGCATGGTCGAACAGGAGCGGGGGTAAATCGTAGAGCGAAAACCAGCGGGCCTGGAATGTCTCCGATAGTTTGGATGTGTAATCGGCAACTTTAACCAGTGCAAAATACGCAACTGAAACCGTCCTGACGATTGGGTCGCGGTGAGGGTCGCCGAACGTATGAAGCTGTTCCAGATAAACGTTTGTCAGGTCAGTTAATTCGAACAGAATCCGGGCCGCTGCCTGTTCAAGACTTTCATTGGGCTGTAGCCAGCCGCCCATCAGCGACCAGGTTTCTTTTTCTAACCCTCGTTTTACCAGCAACACATTCAGACTTTCACCATCGAATCCGAAAATGATTGAATCTAATGCCAGTAAATAAGGCTGTTGCTGTTTGTACTGTTCTACCATTCGTTTGGTTCAGGCTGCGTTTTGGCGGTTGTAGCAGATTGTATCGTTAGGCTATACCAATGCAAACTACGTGATTCTGCGCCTTTTTACGATGGTATGGCCCAAAACTTCATAACTTCCCCCATACGATTTCTTTGGTATTACGTTCGTATGGAATTCTATCAACTGAAGAAAACAGGCATCGGATTTTCCCCGATGCCTTCGATATCTAAAACCCAATCGAGTTGCCTCCGTCAACCGGCAGCGATACCCCGGTAACGTAGCGAGCCGCTTCAGAAGCCAGAAAAACAGCAGCCCAGCCAATATCCTCCGGTTTCCCGAAAGCGCCCATCGGGGTCCGGCGCATGGCACGGGCAAACCGGTCGGGGTCGCCCCCCATGGCTGTTTTGCTCATCGCCGTTTCGATAAAACCCGGCGCAATGGCATTGACACGAACACCCTGCCCCGAAAATTCCGAAGCCAGCACCCGTACCATGCCTTCTACCGCCGATTTTGAAGCCGCATAGGCCACTACCCGATCAATTCCGTAATAAGCAGCCATGGAAGAAATCATGATAATGGAACCACTACGTCGGTCGAGCATGCGTTTGGCACAGGAGCGGGTCAGCGAGAAAACAGCGTTCAGGTTCGTTTGCACAATCCGGTCGAAATCTTCATCCGTTACGTCCAGCGCTGGTTTTTTCATATTGATACCTGCGTTGTTAACCAGAATATCAATTGGGCCGTATGTTGTTTCAATCTCAGCCACCAGCCCATCCAATAAAGCCCGATTGGCAACATCGTTGACAACGTAATGCGCAGCTTTACGGGTTTGCGCTTCCGATAGCGTTTCAACGGCATCGCGCAGGGGTTGCTCCCGACGGCCGGTAATCACAACCGTAGCGCCAGCTTCAATCATGCAACGAGCAATATCAAATCCGATACCGCTTCCACCACCGGTTATCAGAGCGAGCTTTCCGGTCAGTGAGAAAACAGTATTAAACCCAGGGATTTCGGCCGGTTTATCCAGGGGGGCGTCTGGTCATTTAATTGATTCATGATGTTACCTAGTGTGCTTTAATTATTTCTGATTCGCATTCCTGTTATACTAAGCCCAGGCAGCCTTTAGTTTACCGTTGCGCCATCGCTTCCGTAGCAGTAGTTTCGCCTGAAAAGCTGTCTGGAAGTTTTGGTAAAAAACAGCCCTCCCATCAAAAACGGGAGGGTGTTACGTATCAAACCTATGATGAAAAAATTATCGTTCAGGCCCCAGATAAGCTTTCTTATTGGTGGAATTACCGGTACAGGCATCCATGTCGTACAGTACAATTTCTGCTTGCTGGATTGAAGAAACGTAGTGACTACTGGAATGAATTAAAGGGGTTTGTATATTACTTTGGCGCTCAATTGCCGCGCTTTTATCCGCGTCACATTGGCTACCCTGGTTATCTATTCTGACTATAAAGTTCCTATTGATTTTTAGATTTGCAACCGATTGCATAAAATTTTGTCAATAAACATATAGTTTTACGAATGATAAGTCCTCACTACATCCTGTAATGGATTTTGTCGCTCAGATATGTCACTTTTTTGATTTATATAGTCCCGCTTCTGATTTTAAGACTGCATGTTTTTAAGGAGGGATCAATAAAGATAAAAGGTCATGATTTGATAGAGGCATTGAAAATCAATGGTATACATGAAATGTTCTTAAGTTGGTCATTAACCTTAAGCTTTATCACAATCGATTGCAGAACTAATGGTATAGCATATTAACTTGTTTATTGTCTGATTTGTATCCGTTGAGTCGTTCAGTCATGGAAAAAGAAACCACTATCTATGATATCGCCAGGATACTGAATCTTTCGCCCGCTACCGTAAGCCGGGCGCTGAATGATCATCCGGCCATCAATAGCAATACAAAAAGCCTTATTACCAGTAAAGCGCAGGAAATGGGTTATCGCTCCAACCTGTTTGCCAGTAACCTGCGTCGTCAGCGAACCAACACCATTGGTGTAATTGTCCCCCGGCTGGATAGTTACTTTATGTCGACGGTACTGGCGGGTATGGAGAAAGTAGCCAATCAGGCGAATTACAATCTGATTATCAGTCAGTCCCTTGAGTCGGTCAGGAAGGAAATTGCCAATGCGAAAACCATGTACAACAGCCGGGTCGACGGCTTGCTGGTCTCGCTGGCCTACGACACAGAAAACCTGGAGCATTTCAGTACGTTCTTCAAAAAGCGCGTACCCCTGATTTTGTTTGATAGGGTATTGCCGCAGAAAAACTGCACGAACGTTGTGATCGACAACGTAAAGGCGGGGTATGATGTCACAACTCACCTGATTGAGCAGGGGTGTCGGCGCATCATGCACATTACCGGAAATTTGAAACGAAACGTATATGAGGATCGACTGAAAGGCTATAAGCTAGCTTTGATGGATCATGGTTTACCCACTATGGATGAACTTGTGCGGCTAACCAACCTGAGCCGTCAGGATGGTCTGGATGCTGCTGCCTATATCAAAAATATGGCCTCGCACCCGGATGGTCTTTTCGTGAGCAGCGATTTTTGCGCTGTAGCGTGCATGAGTGCGTTGAAAGAGGCTGGCTTTTCAATACCGAATGATATTGCCGTCGTTGGTTTCAATGATGATCCGGTTTCGCAGGTGATCGAGCCGGGCCTTACCACTATTCATTACCCCGGTCAGGAAATGGGCGAAGTAGCTGCCCAGAGTCTGATCAATCACCTGAACGGTCTGTTACGTATCAGTACAACGAATACGATTGTTCTGAATTATGAACTGTTAATCAGGGCATCTTCCCTGAAGCAAACCGCTGGCTAGATCACTGTTTTGTCACCCGTATTTCTAAAACCTATCTTTATGTTTACCCCTTACCAATTTATTTCCTGTGCTGTTACGCTCGTTCTGCTGAATACAGGAACGGGTACGTGCCAGAAGGCTGCTGGAAGTCAGTCCTATGCAGCCAAACCACTGGTATCGCATATCTATACCGCCGATCCATCAGCGCACGTATTCAACGGTAAAATCTACATTTATCCATCTCATGACATCGATGCGGGTGTACCTGAAGATGACCAGGGCGCTCATTTTGCCATGCGGGATTATCACATTCTGTCAATGGACAAAATCAACGGTAAGGTAACGGACCACGGTGTTGCGCTGGATATTAAAAACATCCCGTGGGCAGGGCGTCAGCTGTGGGCACCCGATGCGGCTTATAAAAACGGTACGTACTACCTGTACTTCCCGGTTAAAGACAAGCAGGATGTATTCCGAATGGGCGTTGCCACCAGCAAATCGCCAACGGGGCCGTTTAAGGCTGAGCCAAAACCAATTGAAGGCAGCTATAGCATCGATCCGGCTGTTTTTACCGATACAGACGGAAAGTCATACATGTATTTTGGCGGAATCTGGGGTGGGCAGCTCCAGCGCTGGAGTGCAGGTACGTATAAACCTAACCTGAAAACGGACCTGGAGAAGCCTAATGAGCCAGCGTTGAGCGCGAAAGTAGCCCGCCTGAGCAATAACATGCTGCATTTCGACGAGCCTCCCAAAGACGTAAAAATTCTGGATAAAAACGGAAAGCCCTTGCTTGGAAAAGACAACGACCGTCGGTTCTTCGAAGGTGCCTGGATGCACAAGTACAATGGCAAATACTATTTTTCGTATTCAACCGGCGATACACACTATCTGGCTTATGCTACCGGCAATTCGCCCTACGGGCCGTTTACGTATCAGGGCGTTATTATGAACCCAGTGAAGGGATGGACAACCCATCACTCCATCGTTGAATTCAACGGAAAATGGTATATTTTCTACCACGACGTCGAACTCTCTGGCAAGACGCACCTTCGGAATGTTAAAGTACTGGAACTAAAACGTAAGCCCGACGGCTCCATCGAAACGATCAATCCTTAAACTGGAAACTTACCGTACAGGCTCACCAATTTAACGGTCGTTTAATCGGTAGATTATCAGGTTCGGTGTCTCTTGCTAGGTATACAATTTAAATCGATTGCAATCCTTGCAATAGCTGCCTGAGATACCTATCCGATGAAAACCCTACACACATTTATCCTGTCCTTAGGTGTCAGCCTCCTGGCAACAACCACCGTACCCGTTCTGGCGCAAAAAACCTCACTTGGCATCTTCGAAGGCAACGGCGACGTTGGGGCAGTGCTGAAGCCCGGTTCTGCTGCTTATAATTCGAAAACCCGCCAGTACGACCTTTCAGGGTCAGGTTACAACGTCTGGTTTGATCATGATGAGTTTCATTTCATGTGGAAGCGCATGAAAGGCGATTTCGTCCTGTACACGCGGGCCGAGCTTGTTGGTAAAGGCGTTGATCCACACCGGAAAGTCGGCTGGATGGTACGTAGCAGCCTGGATGGCAAATCGCCACATATCAACGCTGTGGAGCATGGCGATGGACTTACGTCGCTACAATTCAGACGTACTGCCGGAGCCAACACGGAGGAAGTACGCTCCAAACTGACCCATGCGGATGTTATTCAGCTTGAGCGGAAAGGCAATACGTACACCATGCGGGTCGCTAAATTCGGCGAACCCTTTACGACCGAACAGGTTGCTGATCTGAATCTTGGCGACGAAGTGTATGTCGGTCTGTTTATCGGCTCTCATAACAAAGACGTACTGGAACGGGGTGTTTTTCGGGATGTACGTATCAGCGCACCTGCGCCCGAAAGTCTGGTGCCATACCGGCAGTACCTGGGCAGCAATCTTGAAATTTTAGATGTGACGACAGGCAACCGTCAGGTGATCTTCAATTCGCCTAAATCGCTGCAAGCCCCAAACTGGACTCCCGATGGAAAAACGCTGATTTACAACAGTGATGGGCTGATGTATACATTCAATCTGGCTAAAGGTCAGCCTACAGTGCTAAACACAGGCGAGGTCAAGAATAACAATAATGACCACGTACTTTCTTTTGATGGAAAGATGATCGGGCTGAGCAGTGGTGTCAAGGAGCTAGGTGGTTCCATTATCTATACCATGCCCACAAAAGGAGGGAACCCAAAGCAGATCACGCCCAAAGGCCCATCGTATCTGCATGGCTGGTCGCCGGATAAGAAACAACTAGTATTTACAGGCCAGCGAAATAATGAGTTCGATATTTACCGCGTACCGTCGGCGGGTGGGGAAGAAGTTCAGCTAACGACAGCTAAAGGGCTCGACGATGGACCGGAATATTCACCCGACGGCAAGTATATCTATTTCAACTCGGCTCGCACAGGTACTATGCAGATTTACCGCATGAAAGCGGACGGAAGTGAACAGGAAGCGCTGACAAAGGGCGAGTTTCATGACTGGTTTCCCCACATCTCGCCCGATGGCAAGTGGATGGTGTTTCTTTCCTTTTTGAAAGAAGAAGTAAAAGCCGATGAGCATCCGTTCTACAAGCACGTGTACCTGCGTATGTTGCCGGTTTCGGGCGTTGGCGAACCCAAAGTCATTGCTTATATCTACGGTGGTCAGGGTACGATCAATACGCCGTCGTGGTCGCCGGATAGCAAACGACTGGCGTTTATCAGTAACTCGGAAGTAAGCAGTATCAGCCCTGTTGAGAAATAACCTTAGGTAGCAGAAGGGTGAAACAGTGGTATCAGGTTTGAGAACCTGACACCACTGTTTCACCCTTCTATCGTTTTATTAGTTAACTAAAAAACTCCTGAATAGCTCGGGGGAAGTTTTTTCCTTCGTGGCCGGACCGACTCAGTTTAACCAGCGCAAAGCGTTGCAGGATATTGAGTTGAAGCCATTGCTGAATGGTTAAGGGGCTGCATTCCCACTCAAGAGCTTTCTGCTGCACCTCGTCGGGAACCTGGCTAAGAACGTCCCAGGCGGCATCAACGTCGCTCAGCTCGCTGACCCGGTGCTGACAACGTACCTGAATAAGAGTGATCAGATCAAGGCGATACTTATTTATTTCGGCCAGCGTATAACAGGCCTGATTGGCAAGCCGGGCTTTGTCGGCAACCGTGAGCTTAACCCATTCCTGAAGTTTCAATTTGATCCCACACGTATCGAGTTTATAGCGAACAATCATTGGAATGCACCGAAGTGATTCGACAAAATCATGCTCAAAGTTGAAAAAAACAGGGGCTATGTCGACTGGTTTCATTGAGCGAACAATCTGAAAATTAGGTTTATCCAAACGGGTGTTGGCCTGTAAATTAACTGACTAAGGCTTCCTGTATCTCCTGCATCTCAGCTTTAGGCGCATCGCAGGTGGAGCATGTATAATCGGGCGGTAACGTACTAAATGAAGTGCCTGCCGGAATACCCCGCCGTTGATCGCCGTATTGCGCATCGTACACGGTAAAGCAATGTGGACATTGATGCACCGTAACAACTCCCAACGACACCGATTCCGGTTTTTCTGACTCTAGCCTGTTTATATCGGCATTCTCCACCAGACGGCGCGTACTAAATTGCCGGCAAAGCCGCTCGATCTGATTCGGAACATGTAGTTTCAGCAATCCTTTTTCAACCAGGTGATATGTTCGGCTGTTTGGGTTAAAATTTTCGGTTGAATAGAGGTCATAAACACTGAATAGAGCAAGCTGGCCTATGCGCAACAGTGGCCGTTTACGAATCAATACAGAGCCAAACACTTCCGATTTCGGTTGTGTCTGTATGCCAAAACAAAGGCCAAACGTACGCGTGTCGTTCTTTTCAAACTGACGTATTACGTAATGTTTGAGCTGGGTTCCCTCTTTCGTATGATCTTCCGTTTGCCAGGCTAATTCGTTGGCCGCATGGCGCACATTGATGTTGTGTTTGCCAAGTATATAAGACCAGGCAGCGCGGTCTTTCTCCTCAATGCCTTTGACAATGAGTGATTTCCAGGGAGTCGTGCACAGTTCACCAACACGGGTTTTCAAACACAAAGCACATACATCCAGCAGAAAGGCAATCGAAAACTGCTCGTCACGTCTGTAAAGACCAAGCCACGAGCGCTGGCCGTAGCGGTTAAAGCCTTCGTAGTAGGGCAGCGAAAACTCGGGCAGTTCAACCTCCTGGGTGGCTGGCTGGGTAACAAACGTTTGCCCCGACGTAACGGCGCTATACAGCGTTTCTTCGTCAAAGTGGCCCCGATCCAGCATCGCATTTTCTACGGCTCGGGCAAGGCAGCCAATGTCGTTCGTATAAATCAACTCCGGCCATCGAAACAGCGTATTGCTCTGTTTCAGCCGTACGTACAAATACCAGAAGTGCGGCTCGGGCGAAGCGATAAAATTCAGATTTCCCGTAAAAAACGGCGTAAAGCTCTGGTTTGAATCCGACAGGTTTATCTTCAGTCGAGGCTGGTAATCAAATTGATCCAGTACGGTATGGTACTCACTTTCGCGCAACCATGCACCTGTCCGAAATACCTCTTCGCCACAATAAGAGCTGATAATGTTTGGATACTGATTGGTGTTGACTTCATACGCCAGCTGATGCTGTTTGAGGTCTTTTTCCAGAAAGCGCATGTCTTCGTAATGCACCGTCATCAGCAACTGCTGCCGCGCACCGAATCGAACGGTACGTACTTTAGCCTCATACCCTAGTTTCAATACGGTCTGCAACGCGCCGGGCGACACAATCCCGGCTGGCAAATTGACTTTAAGGGTGTAGTAATCGCGCATGGTTTAGAGAGTGAACGAGTGAATGAGCGAAAGAGTGAATAGACCGAGAGGAACGAGTCCAATTATGGCACTCGTTCGCTCATTCACTAATTCACTCATTTTTTCGAGTATGCTCCGTACTTCCGGGCGACAGGAGCCGCAGCCCGTACCGGCGCCGGTTTTCTGGCAGAGCTGCTGAAAATCCGTACAGCCCGCCTGAATTGCGCGCTCCAGATTTCCCTGCCCAACCGTATTGCAGGAGCACACCAGTTTGCCTTCAACGGGATCGACTTTTTTGCTGGCTCGAAGCAACTGAAGCCGCTTTTCCGACAATTCGATGCCATTGGCAATCAAATCCCGAAATTCGGCAAACTCATTTTTGTCGCCCACCAGTATTGCCCCAACCAGCTTGTCGTTATGAACAATACACTTTTTGTAATAGCGTTTCGATTTGTCGATAAAAACGATTTCCTCGTAGTCGGTCTTTCCGGCAGGCACTTCACTAATACCAATACTGCACAGATGCAAGCCTTCCATTTTCAGGATGTTCATGGAGAGGCTTCCGCGATACGGCTGCGAAACATCGCCGGCCAGAAAACGAGCGGCTGTTTCGGCCTGCTGCTCAGCTGCGAGCGTAACGCCCCACATTTGCCCGTTCCATTGCGCGACTTCGCCAGCCGCAAAAATGTCAGGGTCCGACGTTTGCAGGTAATCGTTCACAACAACCCCCCGATTACAGACCAGTCCAGCTTCACGGGCCAGTTCGATGTTTGGCTCCGTTCCAATGGCCATGACAACCACCTGACACTGAAGTTTTTTACCTGATTTGAGTTGGATGCCTTCCAGTTTTTCTTGTCCGGCAAACGTTTGAACTTCCTCATTGAAATAAATTTCGATACCCCGGTCCAACAGTTCCAGATACAACAAGTCACTGGCTAACGGATCGAGTTGACGCTCCATAAACCGGCCCGCCCGCTGAATGACCGTTACGCGAACGCCAATCTGACGTAGCGAAGCGGCTAACTCCAGACCCAGCAACCCACCCCCTACAACGACGGTATGCGGATCAGGTTCTTTCAGAAACGGCAAGAGTGAATCGGCATCCAGTCGCGAACGCATATTGAAAATTCCCGGTAAACGCGGTACGCCTTTGGGCATAAACGCCCGGCTCCCGGTACCCAGTAATATTTTATCGTATTGATGTTCAACGCCATTGGTGTCCGTTACGACTTTCGCATTCCGATCAATATGGGCTATGCCTACGCCTTTATGAACGATGATGTTAGCTTCGTCAAATTGATCTTCGCGCAGCTTGACGAGCTGCTCCCACGTTTGTTCGCCACTGATATAGTCAGGGAGTAGGACCCGGTTGTAAAAGGGATAAATTTCTTTGGAGAAGACGTGAATTTCGTCCTCGGAATTTAAAGTTCGATACGTATTGATGAACCCTAACCCGGCTGAACCGGCTCCGATGATTATGATTTTCTCAATGGGTTTTCGGTAAGCCACAACCTCAACAGCCGAAAACTTAAAGTCGGGTTCTTTCGACCGTGGATCGATGAGTGCATTAGTCAGATTATTGGCCCGATTGAGGTTGCTGCTCAGTACTTTGCCCCAGTGCATTGGCAGGAAGCACAAACCCGCTCGAACGTCGTCCGTAAGCTGCGCTTTTACCCGTACCTCGCCCCGTCGTCCGCGTACCTCAACCAGTTGCCCATCCTGAATACCGCGTGCTTTGGCATCGTCGGGGTGGATTTGCAGGAAGGGCTGCGGAATGTGCTGATTGAGCTTGGCCACCCGCCCTGTCTTGGTCATGGTGTGCCACTGGTCGCGGATGCGACCAGTGGTTAAGACAAGCGGAAAGTCCTCGTCAGTCGATTCAGAGGTATTTTCGTCGGGTACAGCATAAATTTTCGCACGCTGATTCGGTGTGTAAAATTTATGGTCGGTAAACAGCCGCTTAACGCCCCGGCCGTCTACGCCCTGACCGTTGCTCTCTGCCGGAAACGGCCACTGTACGGTACGTTTTTTCTTCAGCAACTCATAACTCACACCCGTTATGTCGACGTTAGTGCCAGCGGTAATCCGGGTGTATTCCCGATAGACTTCCGATGCGTTGGCATACGTGAAATTGGCGGCAAAGCCCATTTTCTGCGCAAAACGCCAGATAATTTCAACATCAGGCAAGGCTTCGCCGGGAGCGTCCAGCACTTTGGGCAGATACGCAATCCGACGTTCGGCATTGGTCATTGTCCCTTCCTTTTCGAGCCAGGCTGCGGCAGGAAGCACTACGTCGGCAAACTGAACCGTGTCGGCTCGGTTCGATACGTCCTGCACCACCACAAAGCGAGCGTTTTTCAGCGCCTTTTCCGCTACGTTCACATCGGGCATACTAACCAGCGGATTCGTGTTGATAATCCAGATGGCTTTCAGCTTATCGTCGGCCAGCACATCGAACATTTCAGTAGCGGTTAGCCCCGGTTTGTCGGCAATCTTGACCGGACTGTTCCAGAACGCTTCGACTTCGGCACGGTGAGCCGCATTCAGTACGTCGCGGTGGGCGGGCAGGATGTTCGCTAAGCCGCCGGTTTCGCGCCCACCCATGGCATTGGGCTGACCTGTCAGTGAGAATGGCCCATTGCCGGGCTTGCCGATACGTCCTGTAATCAGATGCAGGTTAATCAGCGACAGATTTTTGTTGACGCCAATCGCCGACTGGTTGAGTCCCATCGTCCAGAGCGATAGAAAACCTTTCGAGCGCCCAATCCAATCGGCTGCTGTTTGAATAGCCTGAGCGTCAATGCCACACAAATCTGCCGCTTCATCAATCGACCGCTGCATAACCTGTTCTTTATAAGCCGAAAAGCCGTCGGCATGGTCAGCAATAAACGACGCGTCGATGTAGTTTTTTTCGATCAGCAACCGGCCGATTGCGTTGTTGAGGACAATATCGGTGCCGGGGCGGATGGGTAAGTGTAAATCCGATGAACGGGCGGTGTCGGTACGGCGCGGATCAACACAAATAATTTTGACGTGGGGGTTGGCAGCTTTATGAGCTTCAATCCGGCGCCAGAGAATGGGATGACACCAGGCCGGATTGGCCCCTTCGACCAGAAACAGGTCCGCTTCTTCGATGTCGTCATAACAGACCGGCACCGAATCTTCACCCAGCGACAGTTTGTAGCCCACTACCGCCGAACTCATACAAAGCCTGGAGTTTGTATCGATGTTGTTCGAGCCAATAAACCCTTTGATGAGTTTATTGACCAGATAATATTCTTCGGTCAGGCATTGGCCCGATACGTAAAACGCTACGGAATCAGGGCCATATTTCTGGATAAATGTTTTAAAAACGGCCGCTGTCCGTTCCAGAGCCGCATCCCAACTCACCCGCTGCATGGGCATATTCCGGTTGAGTCGCATTTGCGGATACAGCAGCCGGTCCGACTGATCCATAACCGTATAATGCAAGTTAATCCCCTTCGAGCAAAGCATTCCTTTGCTGGATGGATGCTGCGTATCACCTTCCAGGCTTAACCGCCCGTTCTGCTCCTGTTTGACTACGATGCCACAGCCAACGCCACAATAACAACAGGTTGTTTGGTGAGTCATGAGATAGGGGAGAAAAGGGAGGAGAGGAGGAACGGGACGAGGGAGAAAAGGTCTGTCAGTACATGATCCCTTTTGTCCCGCTCGTCCCTTTCTTCCCCTTCCTCCTTAATTGAGTTGCAATTCGGCTTCGACCGGTTCTACAACAACCGATTTATTGAAATTTACCAGGAATAAAAGTGCACCAACAATAGCTACGCTGCCTCCTATATACAGAAAAGCCTGGCTATACGTAATGGATTGCGATTTAAACAGGAAACCCATCAGCATACCACCGAGATTGCCACCTGCGCCAACAACGCCCGAAATGGCGCCAACCGCTTTAGGATTGATGAACGGAACGATAGCATACGTACCACCATTCGACATTTTCAGGAACAATGCGAAGGTCAGCATGGAAGCAATAGCCAACGGTAAACTGCCTGCCTGAGCGAACAGAATGATTCCAAATCCTTCCAGCAGCAACATACTGGCCAGCAGGACGCCTTTACCGCGCATACCATATTTCTGCCCTACTTTATCGGCTACGATACCACCCAGAGCACGAGCGAAGATATTCATAAAACCAAAGAGCATGGCCCAGAAGCCCGCTTCAGTTTGTTCCATCTTGAAATTGTCGAAGAAATACAGCGCGGCTACACCGTCGAACGTAATCTCCATCCCGAAGCAGCATCCATAAGCGAGTGCCAGCGCCCATACACGAACATCGGCACAGGCTTTCCAGAAACTTACTTTCTCGCCCGTCGCTGCCGAACGTTCAATTTGGTCCGGTCCGGCGTTCCGGTAGTTGCCCGCCGGGGTATCCTGCGTGAAATGGTAATAGACAAACGCCATAATGAGCATCAGCGCGCCCGGAAACACCATTGCCAATCGCCAGGCTTCGGGTTTGGTGTAGCCAACGCCAACGATGGTTGCCATAATCAGGGGCATCGCTAATTGTGTGATTCCGCCCCCAGATTTCCCCATCCTCCCGCTACGGCATTGGCCGTACCTTTTATTTTTGGGGCAAACATCATCGAGGTGTGGAACTGCGTAATGACGAATGAAGCTCCGATTACGCCAATCGCCAGCCGGAAAAGTAAAAACGTCGTATAATCATGCGCCAGTCCCACCAGCATCACCGGTATCGACCCTAGTATAAGCAGAGCCGTATAGGTTTTACGTGGCCCCCACGTATCGCACAGCCGGCCTATAATCAGTCGGGCCAGGATGGTGGCTGATACCGCAGCAATGATGGTATTACCAACCTGCGGTTTGGTCAGTCCTAAATCTTCGCGGATAGCAGGCATCAACGGCGCCAACCCAAACCAGCCAAAGAAACAGACGAAGAAGGTTAACCACGTAATGTGAAAGGTTCGCATCTGAATTCCCTTGAAACTCAATACGTTCAGATGGGTGAGCGGTTTGTTGGTTGTAAGGTTCATGATCATTAACTGGTTTTTATCCTGAGTTTACCTGGCTAATTGTGGTGTTGGTTTATTGTGGCGTTAGTTCCCGACACCACAGGCGCTATACAAATTCAACGCCCTCGTCTTCGATGGAAAATGACTTGGTAAGCAGCGTTAGCAAACGGTCGTGCACCTCCATGTATTCGGGCAGGTGAATAATGTCTTTCTTGTTCCGGGGCCGCTCCAGTGGAATGTTTACGATTTCTTTGATGGTTGCTTCGGGTCCATCGTTCATTACCACGACCCGGTCGGAGAGGAAAATGGCTTCCTCAATGTCGTGAGTTACCATCACGATGGTTTTGTTCCGATTGTCCAGATTCCAGAGTTTGAGCAGCTCGATATGCATACTGCCTTTGGTGAGGGCATCGAGTGCGCCGAAGGGCTCATCCAGTAATAAGACCGATGGGTTGATCGCAAAAGCGCGGGCGATGGCGGTTCGCTGTTTCATACCGCCCGATAGCTGACCTGGTAGTTTGTCTTTATGTTGGTAGAGATTAACCATCGTCAGATTTTTCTCTACCAGTTCAGCCTTTTCCTTCACCGATTTTCGAGGCATAACGGCATCAACGGCTTCGTACACATTCTTGTACACCGACATCCAGGGCAGCAGGGAATAGTTCTGGAAGACGATTCCCCGATCTGGACCGGGGCCGTTTACCTGTTTGCCATTTACGATTACTTCGCCCGACGACGGTTTTACCATGCCGCTGATGGAATTCATCAGGGTCGATTTGCCGCAGCCCGAGTGACCAATGATGCTTACGATTTCACCCTGTTTGATCGTAAGATCGATGTTTTTGACCGCTGTAAACCGGTCTTTGCCCCGCGATGAGAATGTGATCGTTACGTCTTTTACGTCAATGCTTACCGGACGCGTATCCAGGGCAGCAACCAGCGTTTTCTGTGTATCAACTAATAAATTCGATTCCATAATTGAAGAATGTTTTTAGGTTCCGGTTTACGACTTCAGCCTACGTTCATGATGCGAGACTGTTAACCCTGTTACTTGCCGTCGTATGCCACCAGTTGCTGAATGCCGCTGAACAGCTTGTCGAGCAGCAAACCCACAATACCGATAATCAGAATAGCCGACAGGATTTTTTCGAGGCTAAGCCCATTCCAGCTATCCCAAACGAAGAAGCCGATTCCAATTCCGCCTGAAAGCATTTCTCCGGCCACAATGACCATCCAGGCAATACCAATGGAAAGGCGCAGGCCGGTAATGATGTGCGGTAACGCATAAGGAATCAGTACTTTGGTGATGTATTTCCAGCGAGAGAAACCGAACGCTTTACCTACATTTTTGAAGTCCTGCGGGATACTCGATACGCCAAACGCTGTGTTGATAAGCGTTGGCCAAAGCGACGTAATGGCAATAATGAAGACCGTTGCTCCTTCGGAGGCTTTGAAGGCCAGCAGCCCCAGAGGAAACCAGGCCAGTGGCGAAACCGGACGCAGAATCTGAACCAGTGGGTTGAACAGGCGCATCCCTGTTTTCGACGCCCCCATCAGTAGTCCTATCGGAATGGCTACCAAACTGCCAATCAGAAAACCACTAAACACCCGTTTGATAGAACTCCAGAGTTGCAGACCAATACCCTTGTCGTTCGGACCGTAATCATAAAAAGGGTCCTGCAGCATGTCGCTGAATACCGTCCAGGTCTGCACCGGGTTCGGAATCTCGTTTTTGGTGAGTATCGATACGAGCCACCACAAGCCTCCAAGAATCAGCAGACTACTGAGAAAATAAACCGTAGCCAGTGCGTTTGATAGAGAAAATAGTTTTTTCATTGTGAAAATCGTCTAGGGATTTGTGCAGCATAGGACCTGAGTCCACGTTACGTTTATTTCTTCGTTGAAGCCAGATATGCCGCCGGATTAGATGGGTCAAACTCAACGTCGAAAGTGGTTTTGAAAGGCTTCATATCGGGCTGTACCGGTACGTTCATCTCTTTGGCTACTTCAGCAAATACGTCGTCCAGAACCAGTTTTTCGGCGATGGCTTTGTAGTCAGGAGCTGATTTCAGGTAACCGAAGCGAACGTATTGCGCCAGAAACCAGGACACGTGGCTTTTGAGGGGTGTACTGACGATGCCATTGTTATAGAACATCATCTTGTCACTGTTGTAGTTCTGTACACCCAGGTCGCAGCCAATTTCGGTTGAGCCTAACAGACGCGCTTCCAGAACCGAAACCGGTGCATTCACATAATAAGGTTTCGAGAGCCAGGCAGCGGCTTTTTTGCGGTTGCCTGCATTGTCGAGCCAACGACTAGCCTCGATAATAGCCTTCATTACTTTTTTGAGATCTTCCTTGCGGGCACCTGCAAATTCCTTGTTCACCACCAGCGCTTTTTCGGGATGGTTCTTCCAGATATCCTGAGAAGCAATGTGCGTAAACCCAACATTCTGAGCGACTGCTACACCGTTCCAGGGCTCGCCAACGCAGAAGCCTTCCATGTTATCTACCCGCATGTTGGCAACCATCTGCGGGGAGGAATGGTGATGATGCCAACCGATTTCTGATTTAACCCCGAAGCGGCCATCCAGTTACGTAGCCAGATGTCGTGAGTACCGCCTGGAAAGGTCATAGCGAAGGTGACTTCTTTCCGCTGCTTCAACTGCGTAACGGCGTTTGTCACTTTCTTAATGTCCTTGAACCCTACCATGCCACAGAAATCCTTAGACAGCGTAATTGCCTGTCCGTTGTTATTAAGGACCATCGCAATTTTCATTTCTGACCCTGCTTTGCCACCTACGCCTGTATAGACAGACATTGGCATGGAAAACAGGCAGTGCGCTCCTTCCAGCTCACCATTCAGGATCTTGTCGCGAACGTTGGCCCAGGAGGCTTCTTTGCTGAGTTGTACGTCGACGCCGTATTTCTGAAACAGCCCCAATTCTTTGGCCGCCACCAGTGCCGCGCAGTCGGTAAGTGGAATGAATCCTAACTTGATAGGTTCGGGCGCTGGTTTCAGAGCCATGGTTATGGCGGCTATAACTGTAGCTACCAGGGCAATCGAAAGGATATATGTCTTTTTCATGATTTCAAGTTTTACAATGGGTAATGCGCTTTGTGTCAGTTTCCTGTTTTGCCTTTACTGCTTTATCGCGACGGGCTTGTTGTAGAAGAAATCAGGGCGGATGTTGATCATCAGGTAAGACCAGGTGCCTATTTTATTCTTCTCGTTCATGGTGCCTTGCTTGGCGTATTCGAGGCTATTTGTGCCGTTCATGATGGCATAGCCAAACTCAAGGGTCGTGAACTTGTTGAGGGCATACGTAGCAATGAAATCATACTCCATGCCCAGCTTCGTAGGTAGCAGCGTTCCGGCTGGTACGTCAGGCATTTTGTTGTAGGTTGCGTTTGCCAGCGCAAAGTAGTGGGCATCGAACGTAGTGGTCAGGCGCGTTCCGGCGTATTTAAACTTCAGAAAGGCATCCTGTAAACCGCCTGCTGGTGAACCCGTTCCGACATAGAAATAATCCATATAGCCCCAGTGGCGGTGCGGAGTCCCATAAAGTGGGTCAAACCGGCTGGTCTCGCCCGATTGTATGGTTGTCGCGTTGTTTCCTGATAATACTTCATAGCCCGGCCCTACGCTGAACAGCCCTTTCTGAATCATGAAGTTGGCACCATAGTGATACGCCTTTTTGATGGTCAAACCATCGCGGTCTTTGCCACCCTGTCCATAGGCAAATGCCTGCCACTGAACCTTCCCCAGTTTCGATGAGGCATTACCAAACTGACCCGTCAGCATGGCCCCGTACGTTACACGCGAATTGGTACCCGCTACGTCATAACGTCTCCCATATACGTAACCCTGCGTAGCGTTGCCCAGCGAGTCGACCCGGTACTTCTGAAAATCGTCTTTAAAGAACAGCGCCGAGAATTTCGTTTGGTTAAATTTACGTGTCAGATAGGCCATCTGAAACGATTTGAACTGCTGGTTCTGGCCATTGGTGCTCAGCGGTGTGGCTAGTACAGGTGCTCCTCCTTTTCCCGATGTTGGCAGAAATCCGGCCGGAATAGCAAGTGTTACGTTTTTGTTCGAAAGGGCCGTAGCAGGGGCGTTACCGGCTGTGTAATAATCGCCCACAGTTCCGAATGCGTCGGTGTTCTGATTGAATCCAACTCCCAGATCCATCGCCCAGCCGAGGTGCTGTCCTTTCAGCAGCGCGGCATCGAACCGGCGGCCCTGTTGTAGCCAGTCAAGGTTACCAAGTAGGCGTACATCGTCGTAGACTAGTTCCTGACGGCCAATTTTCAGCGAAAGGTTCTGGAGCGCCTTGAATTTGATGGTTGTATCGGCGCTATTTGCCAGGGTGATTTCGGCCCAGGCTTCGTGAACCATGAAGCGATTGCCGTCGGTGTTGTTGATGGTAGAAGCGTCCTGGCCCCATACGCGAATATCCTGAACGGCAGTCTGGAATTGTACCCGATCCCATTTATAACCGAACGTTAGTCGGGTACGTTGCGACGTAAAGAATGCAGATGGGGCATCTTTTGGGGCCAGATTGCCCAGACCGTTTCTTAATTCGGTGCGTGTGCGAAGCTGCCCAACCAGTGAAAACTGAGCCTGAGCAGCGCTGTATAGTGTCAGTAGCAGACCACCCGTGAGAAGTAGATGCCTGGTAAAAAATTTCATGAGATTAACCCTGGATATGATGAGAAAATGAAAAATCCTGGCAAAACGAATGTACCCCGCCCGAAAGCGGATAAACGTAAGGCAACGTCCTGAAAGTGACAGGGATTAGGTAGTGATTAGCGGGCTCTGTTGGCCTCTGTACTACCGGATGGCGTGTAAAAGCAGATTTGCTTTACGTGAGTTTTTTCATTTTCTTTGACACGTTTGTGTTTTTCGCATAGACAAAACCCTGTTGAGCCGGTCCAAAGGTGCCCCCACACCGGATCGGCTTTTTTCTTGTTTTAATAGGCCATCGCTACGTTACGCAGGCACTCCGCCAGATACGACGGATGCAGCGCAACGACCTCACCGATGATGAGCACAGCAGGCGCCCCCACGCCTTGCTCTGCCACCAGCTGCGGAATATTCCAGACCTGCCCAATTACGCTGTGCTCATCGGCACGCGTCCCGTTCTGCACGACTGCCATGGGTAAATGACCCCGGCCAGCCTGACAATACATCGCACAGATTTCGGCCACTTTACTAAGCCCCATCAGTACAATTACCGTTGCTTTCGACTGAACAGCCAGCCGTAAATCATCGGACAGTTCACCGTTGCGGGTTGTGCCCGTAATAACCCAGAAACTTTCGCTTACACCCCGGCTTGTTACCGGGATACCCTGTGAAGCCGGTACTGCAATACTACTCGAAACGCCGGGCACTACGTCGCAGCTTATGCCATACTGACGGGCATAATCATATTCTTCAAACCCGCGCCCGAAAACATAAGGGTCGCCCCCTTTAAGCCGAACGACATGACCATGTTCCTGCGCCAACCGAACAATCAGCGTATTGATCTCCTCCTGAGAAAACGATGGTTTACCAGCCCGTTTGCCCACGTAGATGTTCAGGGCGCTCTTAGGTGCAAACTCTAATAAGGAAGCATTGGCAAGGTCGTCGTATAAAACAACGTCGGCCTGCTTGAGCGCCCTGATCCCTTTTAAGGTGATCAATTCGCCGTCGCCGGGACCCGCCCCCACGAGTGTTAGCTTTGGCTGCATACTAGTATTAGTTATAGCGCGAAATAGTGAAAATGTACTATTTATAGTGAAATATAACTACGTCGTATTTCACTTCAAAATTATAGCCTTAATTCTTAAAAACAAGCATTTTTCAAAAAAATATCTTTAAAAATTAACTATAAACCGAATATATCGTTAGGATTTGAGAAAAACACCTTTTAATTTTGACATAGTAGTAATAGGAACAAAACAGGCATTTTCTTAGATTAGTCCAATAATAAAACAGGGTTTTCACAATGTTATAGTTATTAATAACTATGTTCGAACACACAAACAAGCATGTCGTCATTATTGGCAATGGCATGGTCGGCTACAAATTCTGCGAAAAATTAGTAGCCAAGCAGAAAAGTGGGGCGCGGTTTACACTAACGGTTTTTGGGGAAGAACCACGTGTAGCCTACGATCGCGTTCATCTGAGCGCGTATTTTGCGGGGAAAACAGCGGAGGATTTAACGCTGGCACCCGCAGAATGGTACGCCGAAAACGGGATCAGGCTGTATCTGACCGATCCGGTGGTCGACATTGACCGGGAACGTAAAGAAGTGCGTTCGCATCACGGTGTTGTAGTGCCTTATGACTACCTGATTCTGGCAACGGGTTCGGGAGCGTTTGTGCCGCCACTGGCCGGTGTTGAAAAGGATGGCGTTTTTGTGTACCGTACCATCGAAGATCTTGAGCTCATTCAATCGTACGCGCGTAAGGCACGTAAAGGAGCTGTGCTGGGCGGTGGGTTATTGGGTCTGGAAGCGGCCAAAGCGCTGCTGGATTTAGGCCTGGAAGAAGCCCACGTAGTGGAGTTTGCCCCACGCCTGATGCCCCGGCAGATAGATGATGCTGGTTCCGGGATTTTGCAGCAGCAACTCGAATCGCTTGGGTTAAACATTCACCTGTCTAAAAGCACGCAGGAAATTACAGGTTACGATTGCATTACGGGCATGCAGTTTGCCGACGGGTCGCATCTGGAAGTGGATATGCTGGTGATTTCAGCCGGGATTCGTCCGCGCGATGAGCTGGCTAAAGCCGCTGGACTTAACACCCACCCGCGCGGAGGTATCATTGTCGACAACTCGCTTCAAACGTCCGATCCATCCATTTTTGCCATTGGCGAATGTGCTGTTGCACATCACATGATTTACGGACTGGTAGCACCGGGTTACGAAATGGCCGAGGTGGTGGCATCGCAGCTGGCGGGCGAAACCAAAGAGTTTAAGCCGTTCGATATGTCGACCAAGTTAAAGCTCATCGGTACGGACGTCGGCAGTTTTGGCGACCCCTTTGCGAGTGAACCTGCCTGCCGGACAATCGTTTACGAAAACAAGGCGAAAGGTGTTTACAAGCGTATTAATGTATCGGCCGATGGTAAACAGTTGCTTGGGGGGATTCTGGTGGGCGATGCTGACCAGTATAACATGTTGCTACAGACCTGCAAGAACAAAACCATTCTGCCGCCTGATCCCGAAGATGTCATTCTGGGATCGCGTGGTGGCGAAGAAGCGGGAGCCGGGCTTATGAGCCTGCCCGATGAGGCCCTGATTTGCTCCTGCGAAGCCATTACCAAAGGCAGGCTCTGTCATGAAATCATTGAAAATGAACATACTACGGTCGATGCCCTGAAAAAAGCGACCAAAGCCTGTACGGGTTGTGGCGGCTGTACGCCAATGGTGAAAGACCTGATTCAGGCTGTCATGAAAGAGAAAGGGGTATATGTTCGAAATATCCTTTGCGAGCACTTCGATTACACGCGTCAGGAGCTATTCGATTTGGTCAAGATAAACGGAATAAAAACCTATACGGGTGTGCTGAACACATTCGGGCATGGCGATGGCTGCGAAGTGTGCAAACCCGCTGTTGCGTCGATTCTGGCCAGCCTCTGGAACGAAAATATTCTGCAAAAAGACCTGGCGCCTGTTCAGGATTCAAATGACCGCTTCCTGGCAAATATTCAGCGGGGCGGTACGTATTCTGTCGTGCCACGCGTAGCGGGTGGTGAAATAACCCCTGAAAAACTGATTGTGCTGGGTCAGGTCGCGCAGAAGTACGGGCTATATACGAAAATTACGGGGGGACAACGTATTGACCTTTTCGGTGCACATGTGGGCGATTTGCCCGGCATTTGGGAAGAGTTGATTACGGCCGGTTTTGAAAGCGGACACGCCTACGGAAAATCGCTGCGGACCGTGAAAAGTTGTGTTGGCAGTACGTGGTGTCGGTTTGGGGTGCAGGATTCGGTCACGTTTGCTGTTGAGCTGGAGAACCGCTACAAAGGGCTGCGGTCGCCCCACAAGCTCAAATCGGGCGTATCGGGCTGTACGCGTGAGTGTGCCGAAGCGCAGAGCAAAGATTTTGGCATCATTGCTACTGAAAAAGGCTGGAATGTGTATGTGTGCGGAAACGGTGGTATCAAACCGCAGCATGCCCAACTGCTGGCTTCTGACGTCGACAAAGAAACCTGCATCCGCTTACTGGATCGTTTCCTGATGTTCTACGTAAAAACGGCCGATCCGCTTACCCGCACCGCTACCTGGCTGAATAAAATGGAAGGGGGCATGACCTACCTCAAAGCGGTTGTGATTGATGACGTACTGGGAATTGCCGAGGATATGGAGCGCGAGATGCAGCTGATCGTTGATACGTATGCCTGCGAATGGAAAGAAGTTGTCGAGAACCCGGAGCTTCGGAAGCGGTTCACCCACTTCGTCAACGCGCCTGAAGTAAAAGACCCCACTGTGCAGTTTGAACCCATGCGCGATCAGAAGCGTGCCAAAGAATGGGCGTGAAACTCAGTTGATTGATTGAATAGTTGTGTGTTGGCCGCCCCCATTTACGGATCAATGCATCAACTTTTCAACTGATTGGCCGATGGCTTACTGACCAACTTTTAAAACCTTTAAATCGATGGAATCTCTCACAATAGATACAGCAGAACTTACCTGGCACATAGCCTGCCGGGTTGACGATATCCCTGAAGATGGTGGCGCGTGCGCGTTGATCGATGGACGACAGATAGCTATTTTCAATTTTACCCGTCGGGGCGAATGGTACGCTACCGATAATCAATGCCCTCACCGCCAGCAAATGGCCCTGGGGCGTGGCATGATCGGCAGCCAGGGCGATGAGCCTAAAGTGGCCTGCCCATTTCATAAACGGACGTTTTCACTTAAAACGGGCCAGTGTCTGAATGATGATAATTACCAAATAAATACCTTCCCCGTGCGAATAGAGCAGGGAATGGTGTATATTGGAGTGTAAGCAATTTTTTGATTTATCGTATTCGGTATACGGTTTATAGTGGCGTCTGCTTCCATAAACCGTATACCTGTTTGCTGCAAGGCCCCTACTGCATGAACCAACTTGATCAACAGGTAGCGCGTCGGTTAACCCGATTTTACGTCATAGCCCTTACGGTTATTGCGCTCTTGTCGATCAGTGGGCTTTTGTTTATCCGGCGCACAATCAGTGATCAATACAATGCTGGCCGGGTTGTCAACGTAGCCGGGCGTCAGCGCATGTTAAGCCAGCGACTGACCAAGCTCGCTTTATTACGCTCCACAGGTTTAACAGCCGCCGATACGGTGTCTTTTGATTCCTTACTTCGCACCTGGAGCCAGACGCACATTCAACTGCGTACTGGGATGCTCCAGATGGAAAAAATGTACACAGTACGTAAGAGTGCCAGGCTGGATAGTATGTTTACCCGGATTGAGCCCTACTTTCAGTCAATTTTTTTTGCTTTTCGTCAGATAAACAACTCGAAGGCCACAGTAGCTGACCGAAACAAGGCACTCCAGGTTATTCTGCAGGATGAACTTCCCTTCGTACAACAGATGAACGATATTGTTTTCCAGTTCGATACGGAAAGTTTTGAGCAGGTTAAAACACTGGAACGTATTGAATGGATTTTGACGCTTGCTACGTTGCTGACCCTGCTGATTGAGGGCCTGTTTATTTTCAGGCCAGTTGTCAGCCACACCCGGCATGTTATTCGTCGGCTTGACCGCTCTGAGAAAGCCTTGCAACTGACAAACGGCCGGATGGAAGTTGCGAACCGGGAGTTGGAAGCAACAAATCAGAATCTGGCTGCATCGAATCGAAAGTTGATAGCCACTCAGGCAGAGCTGCTACGTACGACCGAAGAGAAGTATCAGTTGCAGCGGTCTGAAGATACGGTCCGGTCGGCGGCTCTGTTGGAAGGGCAGGAAGAAGAACGAAAACGGTTTGCCCGTGAACTTCACGATGGTATCGGTCAGATGCTGACGGGGCTTAAGCTTCATGCTGAAAAGCTGAAATCAATGACCGTACTGGACGAAAAGCTGCGAACACGGTTTACCGATTTATGTGATCTGATCTATGACATTATCCAGACAACCCGGCAAATTTCCTATAATCTGATGCCTTCAACGCTGGGCGATTTCGGTTTAGGCGCTACCTTGCGGTTATTGGCTGAACAAACGACTCGTTCGTCAGGCATTGACATTCTTTTTGAAGGCGACCGGGATGGTGGGCGATTGAGTCCGGCAACGGAAATCGGACTGTATCGTATTGCGCAGGAAGCGCTGAATAATGCCGTTAAATACGCCGACGCGCAAACCATCCGGATTACGTTACAGCAGGACAATCAGAAACTGACACTAGCCGTTGAAGACAACGGGAAGGGGTTTTCGGTAAAGAATTCGGCGAGGGAGGGAAAACCTTCGCTTATCGTGAATGGGCTTGAAAACATGCGAACCCGGGCACGTTTGCTTAATGGTGACTTATCAATTTCGTCGAAGCCTAAAAAAGGAACAACGGTAAAGGTAAGTCTCAACTTAACAGGTAATTTACAGGAGAACGGATACGGTAAACCGTAAAGCTATGTCGATACGTATTTTTGTTGCCGATGACCATTCTGTCGTGAGAAAAGGAATCCGGATGCTATTGGAGGACGAAGCCGATATGCAGATCGTAGGAGAGGCCTCAGATGGAGACGAAGCCATCGAAATGCTTTCTGGCGTTGAACCAGACGTACTGCTTCTGGACATAACGATGCCTCGCATGTCGGGTATTGAAGCCTTGAAAGTCATATCCCGGCAATACCCCAAAGTCCGCACATTAATGTTCAGTATGCATAACAACCCGGATTACATACTTAATTCGGTGAAAAACGGGGCTGCTGGTTATCTGCTTAAAGATACCGGGCAGGAAGAAATCCTGCGGGCGGTTCGCACGGTGGTAAACGGGGATCTATATTATCCGCCGAATGCGTCTTCGGTTATAATCCAGCATCTGATTTTAGTAAATAATTCGCAGAAAAAGGAACCCAGCGTTTCTGCCCCCAAAGTGCCTTCCATCTGGAACAAAATCACCGCCCGGGAAGCGGAGGTTCTCACTTGCCTTATTGATGGGCTGAGCAGCCCTGAAATAGCTGAGAAGTTTGGCATCAGCCCCAATACTGTGGCCAATCAACGGGCGAGTATCATTCGCAAAGCAGGGGTTAAGAATACGGCTGATTTAATCAGAAAAGCGCTTGAGCAGCGTCCCCGCACGTAGTGGAAAACTCACTTACACCTTGATTATTACGTTTTTTCGGTACATCCACCACAAGATACCGGCCCAAATCAGCAGGAACGTGAGCGCCCCGGCTAGCGAAGCATTTTTAGGATCGGTAAAAGGCGGAGCGATAAAGGTTTGAAAAAGGTACTCTTTCAGACCAATTTCGTTTCCATCGGGTTGTGCAATGTGAATCAGGTTCATAATACGGGGAATCAGTCCCGATAGGAAAAATACCGTAATGGGATTGACGCCAAAAGCCACAATGGGCAAAATACCACGGCGGTAACTATTGACGTCGATAAGCCAGTAGCACAACGCAAGCCCAAGCATGGCCAGGCCGCCCGCCAGCAGTACGTATGAACTGGTCCAGAGCGCTTTATTGATCGGAAAGAACCCATCCCAAATCAGCCCGGCGAGGGTAGTTAAGCAGCCAGCGGCAAAGAGCCAGGCCACTTTTTCGGCGGGTGGGCGATTGGTTCGCAGCCAGGTTCCGGTGAGCATACCCAACAGTCCGGTTCCGATAGCCGGTAACGTACTGAGCAAACCTTCGGGGTCCCAAACTTTCGCAGGTTTATACACATGGGCAGGTGTCAGTATCGTCCGGTCAAACCAGGCCGCCAGATTCGTTGTCGGTTCGAGATTCGCGAATCCTACGCCCGGCACCGGTACAAAGGTCATGATGAGCCAGTAGCCAACGAGCAAACTAATCAGGAGAATAGCCTGCTGACGCGACGTTGTTTTGAGGTAGATCAGGGAGCACACCAGATAAACCAGCGCAATACGTTGTAAAACACCCAGAATTCGGACGGTGTAGATATCAAATTTGGGAAATAAATTCAGGAAGAAACCCAGCAAAAACAACGTAGCGCTGCGTTGAACGATCTTCCTGATCAGGTTCTTATCGTTACGTCCTGATCCGAGTGCAAACGTAATGGAGACACCAACGATGAACAGAAAAAACGGAAAAATCAGATCAGTGGGCGTCCATCCATTCCAGGCGGCATGTTCGAGCGGAGCATAGATATGGCCCCAATCGCCGGGGTTATTGACGACGACCATGGCCGCTACCGTCAGGCCACGAAAGAAATCAAGGGAAAGCAGCCGTTTTGACGCCGTTTTAATACCCTGATGCTGTGTACTTTCTGGCAAAACAGACGATTGCATAGTAGTCGGAAGATTTCCCGAATGTACGATAAAAGCAGAAGAACTGTTATCTGAAGACCTGTAACAGTTTTTTTTCGAGATCCTGCTCTAACTTCAATAATCCTTCTGTATTAGACAGATACGTCAACGCCCGATGGTGGCGAAGGTCAAAAGGAATATCGTTGACGGATTGCGTAATCGGGATAACGAGTTTGCCAAGTGTATGGGCCACACCGGTTTCATAAAACACATTCGGATTACGGTCTGTAAAGTCGGTAATGACCGCTTTCGACGTAAAGATCAAATCAAACACATCCTGAATCAAAATGCTGTTATTCCAGATATCGTCGGCTCGTTTACAGTCGATTCTCAGTTTGTCGCACACGTTACGTATGGACCTATAGGTTCCGGAAAATTTGCTTTCAAAAGGCATCATCACTGAAAGGACATTGCTCTCAACTGGCTTGTCGGGAATGCGAAAGACATCCGGTGCAAACGTAATGACACGTTCGGGGGCAACGGACTGAACCGTAGAAATGAATTCCGGAGCCTGCTGTGCCTGCCGGTTCATGGATACTTTCTTTGCTTCCACAAACCGTTCAATTTCGTAAAGGTTACTGTTGCTCTCGTTGATCAGTTTCGACAGGACCTGAAGGCTGTTACCCTCGTAGTCGTCATCCTTAAAATCCAGACTACGTAACAAACGCGGATGATCTTCGATTAAATCGAGGCTATCGGTCAAATAGGCCACTTTAATCCAGTCCGACTTGGTAAAGTGGTCTCTGATAAACTCGTGCAGAGCAAATAACCGTAGCATTTTCTGTTTGTTAGGACCAATCATTAAGACAACGTTGGATTGAGTACATCACTAGCTCTATAATACAAGTGCAATAGTATTCAATTTTTATATTATATTAAACAGTTATTTAAAATTTTCATAGAAACAGCTGTTTTATTACACAAGTCAGTTTTCACTGATTGTGTAATAAAACAGCCTGTAAGTGTGTTTGCGGATTTTGCCCTGGTATGTTTTACTTTAAAGCTTCGAAGAGTATTTCTGCCGGATGTTTTGCCTTTCGGGCAGTGCCGTCTTTGATCTGATGGCGACAGGATGTTCCGGGAGCCGCGATGATTACGTCGTCGGTTAGCTGACGAACGGTCGGGAAAAGTACCAGTTCGCCCACTTTCATCGATACGTCGTAATGTTCGGCTTCGTAGCCAAATGAACCTGCCATACCGCAGCAGCCGGATGGAATCAATTGAACGGTGTAGTTTCTAGGTAGCGAAAGTGCTTTTTTACCCGGAATCTGCGACGACACCGCTTTTTGCTGGCAGTGGCTATGGAGTTTAATCAGCCGGGTCTCATCGGTGAATTGATCAGGGCGGATATGTCCGGCGTCAAGCTCCTGCGCCACAAATTCCTCGAACGTCAATGTATGTTCTGCAATACGTTTGGCATCGGCAACGAGAGACTCGTCGACTAGATCAGGATATTCGTCGCGAAACGTCAGAATAGCCGATGGTTCCAGACCCACCAGCGGGGTGTCAGCGGTTACTACGTCTTTTAACAACCGAACGTTATGCTCCGCTAATGTTTTAGCATACTTCAGCATCCCTTTCGATAAAGCAGCCCTACCGCTTTCGCCGTGTTCCGGAATAACGACTTCATAGCCAAGTCGCTCAAAAAGCTGAATGGCTTTCTGGCCGACCTCAACATCATTGAAATTGGTGAATTCGTCGCAAAAGAGAAGCATGGTACGTTGCCCACTGTTCGCAGACCCCTGCTTTCTGTTTTTAGCCCACCGTTTTACGGTTGTTGTTTCCATCAGCGGCATGGTTCGGTCGGGGTGAAAACCAACCACACGATTGGCAATTCGACGTAACGAAGGTGTACCCAGCACACCATTCCAGGCCCAGGGAACAAACGAAGCCAGACTGGATAACCGGGCAAAATTGGCAATCAGCCACGAGCGGGTTGGTACGCCGTTGGCATCATAATAATGCTGCAAGAATTCCGCTTTTAGCTTTGCTACGTCCACGTTGGACGGACATTCGCTTTTGCAGGCTTTACAGGATAGGCACAGGTCGTATACGTCTTTAATTTCCTGATGGTCAAAGCGATTCTCCTTGGGTGATCGGGTAAGCATCTCCCGCAGAATATTAGCCCGCGCCCGGGTTGTGTCCTTCTCATTACGAGTGGCCATATAGCTAGGGCACATCGTTCCGCCCGACGCCTGCGTTTTTCGGCAATCGCCCGAGCCATTGCATTGCTCAGCATGTTGCAAAACGGTTTGGTCTTTGTAGCGGAAATACGTCTGGAAGGTAGGTGTTTGCTGACCGGCCTCGTACCGTAAAAACGTATCCATTGGAGGTGTTTCCACGATCTTACCCGGATTGAAAATACCGTCAGGGTCCCAGGTGTGTTTTATCTGGCGCATCAATTCATAGTTATGCGCCCCGACCATCTGTGGAATAAATTCACCCCGTAAGCGCCCGTCGCCATGCTCACCCGACAGCGAACCATTGTATTTTTTGACCAGCGTAGCAATTTCTTCGGCAATCATGCGATACTGCCGATGGCCTTCTTCGGTTTTGAGGTTAATAATCGGCCGTAGATGCAATTCCCCTGAACCCGCGTGGGCGTAATGAACGGAATGCATGTGATGTTTGGCCAGAATTTCATTGAAATCGCGGATATAATCGGGTAAATCCACAACGTCAACGGCGGTATCTTCAATAACGGCAACTGCTTTTTCGTCGCCGGGGAGATTGCCTAGCAGACCCAGCCCTGCTTTGCGTAAAATCCAGATTTTTTTGCTGTCTTCACCGAATAACAACGGATAATGATAGCCCAGGTTGGATGCCTGCATTTCAGCGATCATTTCCGCTGCAAGCTGCTCAATTTCGGCCCGCGTATTACGGGAGAGATCGACAACGAGGATAATGGGAAAATGATCTGTTGGTGTTTTCTGAACAAAGAAGCTGTTTTTGCGCTGCTCAGCATTGGTGTCTGCTCTTTCCAGAATGATATCGTCGATTAGTTCAACGGCGTAAGGTTTGTATTTCAAAGCCACCAGCGTAGCGCGCAGGGATTCGTCAATCGAATGGCAATGAACACAGACTAAGCCACTCTCTTTGGGGGGAGAGGAACCAGGTTTAATTTAATTTCAGTCAGGAAACACAGAGTGCCTTCGGAGCCAGCAATAAATTTTGACAGATTGAAGGGCTCACCACTGGGCGTGTAAGGTTCCATGTCGAGCAGGGCATCCAGGGCGTAGCCCGTGTTACGTCGCTCAATGGTTTTCTTCGGAAAATTCTTTCTAATTTCTTCCTGATTCGCGGGATTGGTCAAGATAGCATTTGTCTTAAGTAAAATCCTATCTTCCAGGGTTTCAGAACCATTTTTACGGCTGGCCTCACTAACCTGTTTCGTGAAATCCCAATGGCTGGTCGGACCAAATTCAACTTCGGAGCCATCGGCAAGCAGCGCCTTTACCGACAGCGTGTGTTCCCGTGTAGCCCGGTATACAACCGAGTTAGAGCCGCAGGAATTGTTACCGACCATGCCGCCAATCATAGCGCGGTTAGCCGTTGAAGTTTCCGGGCCGAAGTAAAGCCCGTAAGGCTTCAGATATTGATTTAATTCATCACGCACAACACCCGGTTGCACTCGTACCCAACGCTCCTCCGGATTAACTTCCAGTATCTTGGTGAAATGTTTGGAAACATCAACGATAATGCCATTCCCTACCACCTGGCCAGCCAGCGACGTACCGGCCGTACGTGGAATCAATGACGTTTTTTGCTGTCTGGCAAACGCAATCAGCGTTTTCAGATCATCAATTGTTTTCGGAACAGCCACGGCTGTCGGCATTTCCCGATAGGCAGACGCATCGGTAGCATACAGCGTACGATAGGTAGTATCGTAAAAAAGGTCACCAGTCAGCCGACTGGCTAAAGATTCAAGAAATTGTGTATGCATAAAGGCTTATCAACTGACTAATGAACGTCAGCGAATAAAATAAGACAGACAAAATTAGATGTAAATACTACATTTTTTTTGATTCCCCTGATAAAAATAGATTTGAGGCTTTTATTAAATAAGTTCTAATTCCAAATAGAATTTTTATAAGTTAAACGACTGATAATAAAGATATATTAATAAAAATCAATCAATCGTATCGTTAAATAATTCTATTAGCTTGCATTTATTTAAGAAATATTATGATACGATTTTGACGGCAACTGCCCAAATTTTAACATGATGCTATTTGTATTTTGCCCGTAACATTATGTAATTCGCCAAATGGTTCAAGTTTACATGCTATAATATCTCTTCATGTTGCAATAAAAAAGTCAAATAAGGCGCTTATTTGGCATTTTTTGTTGTTTTAAATTAGGATTAATCGAGGAGAAAACATAGTTTTAGGAACATAGTTGATAGGCTTAACCAGACAATAACTTTATGTTTAATTTTTACTGTAAACCTATGATGGACAAATCCTACAACATGAACCGCTTTGGCGGCTACGTAGGTCAGGTTGAGGGCTCTCAACCTCAGTCACGAGGACGGAAAGCCCTGTTTGGCTTTCTATCTATGCTGGCTATGATACTGCTACTGGGCAATTCAGTAGCATGGGCGCAAGGACGTACCGTGACAGGACGAGTGACCGATCCTTCGGGCGCTTCCCTTCCGGGTGTGAGTGTGCAGATTAAAGGAACGCAGCGCGGTACAAATACCGACGCTGATGGAAAGTATTCGTTAGCTAATGTTCCCGACAACGCAACGCTTGTACTGAGCTTTATTGGTTATACTAGCCAGGAAGTAGCTGTAGGCAACAAATCGAGCGTGGATGTGAAGCTGGCCGATGACACAAAAGCGCTGGAAGAAGTTGTGGTTGTAGGGTACGGTACAGCCAAGCGTAAAGACCTCACGGGTTCAGTAGCACAGGTTAGTTCGAAAGATTTCAATGCTGGTGTAAACCCAAACCCACTGCAAGCCATTCAGGGTAAAGTAGCTGGTCTGGTTATCACAGCCCCATCGGGTGATCCGAACCAGCAGCCGACTGTTCGTCTGCGTGGTTATACGTCGCTGGCTGGTGGTAGTGATCCGCTTTATGTGGTCGATGGTATGATTGGTGTACCGATCAACACCATTTCGCCATCCGATATCGAGTCGATGGACGTATTGAAAGATGCCTCAGCTGCCGCTATTTATGGTTCACGGGCGGCTAATGGTGTTATTCTGATTACCACCAAGCGTGGTAAGTCGGGCAAAACGAGCGTATCGTTTAATAACTACATAGGTGTATCGACCATTTCCAAACGGTATGAAATGCTGGACGCACAAGGTTATCGGGATGCCGTTACTCAAATTAAAGGAGCTTCGGCATTAAACGATAAGCAGCGTTTCCCAGATGGAAATTACAATACCGACTGGACGAAGGAAGTTACCCAGAATGGAACTGTCAACAACCACGATCTTTCTATCGCGGGTGGTTCGCCGACGTTCAGCTATCGGGGTTCGCTCAACTATATCAATCAAAACGGTATTATCAAAACTACGGGCCTGGATCGTATAACCGGTCGTATAAATCTCGATCAGAAAGCGTTCGACAATCGCTTGAACGTTCAGTACAATCTGTCGTACTCCGAAACGAACAAAAAGTATGACAGTGGCATCATCGGCCGTGCTGTTACGTTCCTGCCAACCTTGCCTGTCCGTAACGCCGATGGCTCGTATTATGAAGTTGGTGGTAGTTTTGACCTCTTCAACCCCGTTGCTATGCTGGAGAACGTTATCAATAACGGTGTACAGCGCTATTTGCAGGGTGGTATGAACCTGCGCTATGAGATCCTTGATGGATTAACAGTTGGCGTTAATGGTCAGATACAGCGGGACAACACCGTCAATAACTTTTACACCAACCCAGCCATTAAAGCGTTTGCCGCTAACAATGGTCGCGCAAGCCGGAATTTTTCAGAAAGTAATACTCGACTGCTGGAACTAACGGCCAACTATACCAAAGGATTTGGAAGCCAGAACAGTAACTACTCATTATTGGCTGGTTATTCGTACCAAAACTTTGATAACGATGGCTTCGGTGCTGCCAATAGTGGCTTTGTGACGCCTGATATCAACTATAGTAACCTGGGCTTAGGTTCAGGTACGCTGGTTAGCCCTGCTAACAACTATGCTACCTCGTACCGCAATAATGCGAAGTTGATCTCCTTCTTTGGACGGGCTACGTTGAATCTGAATGACAAGTACAACGTAACGGCTACGTTGCGTCGGGATGGTAGCTCGAAATTCGGTGCTAACAACAAATGGGGATTATTCCCATCTGTGGGTGCAGGCTGGACCATTACCAATGAGTCCTTCTTCCCAAAGAGCAATACGCTTAACTTCCTGAAGCTGCGTGTTGGTTATGGCCAAACGGGTAACTCAGAAGGTATTGCTGCTTACAACTCGATTCAGTTGTACGGTCAGAAAGGTACTTACTACGATGGTACGCTGGGCGACTTCCTGCCAGGCTATGGTATTACGCAAAACGCGAACCCCAACCTGAAATGGGAAGTACTGACAACCTCGAACGTTGGTTTGGATTTTCAGTTGCTGGGCGGTCGTTTCTCGGGTACTTTAGAGTACTATAACAAACTGACCAAAGACATGCTCTATCCGTACTCGGTACCTGCCGATGGTGTTAAGTATTTTGCCAATACGATTCTGGCGAATGTAGGCTCAATGCGGAATAGCGGTGTTGAACTATCTTTTGGTGGCGATATAATCCAGAAAGGTGATTTCTCCTGGAATTCACGGGTTGTAGGTGCCTATAACAAAAACACCATTGTTTCGCTGTCAAATGCTGAGTTCAGCAACGGGCAGGTTCGTTTCAACGCCTTTAATGGTCGCGGTCTGTCCGATGTGTTTGCTTCGTATCTGGTACCAGGTCAGCCATTGGGCGAATTTAACAACGTACCTACGTTTACGGGTAGCTACTCCGCCGATGGTCAGCCCTTATTGAAAGCGGGTTCTGGTGATACGCCGGTAACCGAGGTAGGCAAAGCCGATGCGGCTGCTGGGGTTGCTTCAGGAAACTATGTTAAACAGGGTAATCCACAGCCGTTCCTGAATGCCTCGTTTATCAACACATTCCGTTATAAAGGATTCGATTTGTACTTCCAATTGCGCGGAACGTTTGGTAACACCATCCTGAATGCGATACGGTCGAACCTGTTGATTCCAGGTTCGATTCTGGAAACCAATATGCTGAAAGGCGTAACGGACTATCCTAAAAACTACGGTGTTAACGTATTGACGTCAAACTGGCTGGAGAGTGGTTCATTTGTGCGGTTCGATAACTGGCAGATTGGCTACAACATTCCATTACCAGCCAGCAAGTACATCACAAACGCCCGGATTTATGCGGGTGGTAATAACCTGTTTATCATTACCGGCTATAAAGGTATCGATCCTGAATTACAGGTAAAAGCTGACCTGCAAACGAACGGCAGTCAGATTCAACAGGCACCTAATGCCGTTGGTTTAGATGGAGGTGGCTATGGCAACGTTGTTTATCCTAAAACACGTACGTTCCAGCTAGGGCTTAATCTGACCTTCTAAACAGGTTTTGTTTAACAAATCGAATATTGTCCAAAAACATATTCGATTTGTTAAATCTTATTTAGTTGACAAAACGTTAGTATCATATCGAGTAGCTAACGCTGTAACTAGTTAATAATCAAAAATTTCTATGAAACGAATAAATATAAAATTGCTTCTGGGCTGCTCGGCACTGATGCTGGCAGGCCAGTCCTGTACAGATCTGACCGAAACAACCTATGACGTTATCCCGACCAGCGGTACGTTTGGTAGCACAGCCGCTCAACAGGCGGCTCTGATTGGCCCTCTCTACAATGGTCTTGGCGACTATTATGGGAGTGTATCCAATCTGAACACCACTACAGACGAGCAGATTGTTCCAACCCGGGGTGGTGACTGGAAAGATAGTGATAACTGGAAACGGTTATACCAACATACGTGGGACCCTATTACAGATAACGGTCAGTTCAACGGGCCCTGGACCTGGTGCTACAACAACATCACCAGTATAAACCAGCAGTTAGGGACCATTACGGATGCTAATACCAAAGCTGAGTTACGGGCTCTGCGGGCGTTTTTCCATTATCAGGCAATGGATATGTTTGGCAATGTGATCATCTCCGACGCTGTTACGTCTACTAGCCCAAAGCAAAGTACTCGGGCAGAGGTGTTCGCCTTCGTAGAAAAGGAATTGCTGGCTGCTTATCCAAATCTGAGCGCTGAGCCTCGTGGTTCTTATTATGGCCGCATGAATAAATATGTGGCCGATATGATTCTGGCCAAATTGTATCTGAATGCGCAAGTCTATACGGGGACTCCTCGCTGGGCTGATTGCGTTACTCGTTGCACGAATCTGATATCATCTGGAAAGTTCCAGATTTCCGGGGACTATCTTAGCAATTTCACTACGCAGAATCAGAACTCTCAGGAAACGATTCTGGCAACTCCCTTCGATAAATCGAAACGGACTGGGATGAACGTACAAATGAAAACACTTCACTACCTGAACCAATTGACCTATAACCTGGGAACAGCTCCCTGGAATGGTTGGGCTACGGTAACAGAGTTTTACAATTCATTTGATGATAAAGATCTGCGGAAAAAGCAATGGATTGTCGGGCAGCAGTATGATGCGGCTGGTAAACCTCTGATGGATGATGCGTTGCCAATGGTGTTCAGACCCGAAGTTGAATCGTTCGTTTTTGATGCCGGTGCAAATGGCCGGTTAGCCGGTGCTCGGAGTCAGAAATATCAAATTCAGGCAAATAACACCTTTACCGATCAGGACAACGACTTTGTAATTTATCGTCTGGCCGACGTATACTTGATGCGTGGCGAAGCTAACTTCCGTTTAGGTAATGTAGGCGCTGCACTACCTGATTTTAACATTGTTCGTAAACGGGCTGGTATGCCAGATTACACAACCCTTACGCTGGACGAAATACTGGCTGAGCGTGGACGCGAACTGGCATGGGAACAACACCGCCGTCAGGATCTGATTCGGTTTGGGCAGTACACAAAAGCGTGGCGCTTTAAACCCGCTTCGCAGGATTTCCGTCAGCTGTTCCCAATTCCAAAAGATCAGTTGTCGTTGAATCCGAACCTGAAGCAAAATCCTGGGTATTAATTCACCACCCGAATTATTGCGAAAAGAGCAGGCTTTCATAAGCCTGCTCTTTTCATTTTAGAGCTGATTAAAAGCCATTTAATTGCCAATTTATACCGTATCTGCCCTCAGAATTCGTTACCTTTGTAGTCCTTTTTTGCCATTACTCCTCACGTTTTTTATTGATTCTTTTGTAAGAATACGTTCTTTTAATTCTGTATTTGTGCTAATGCGCATCAGTTTATTATTCCTGTTAATTGGCTTGCTAGCTAGTTGCCAGTCGGACCAGCAGACTCCTTCAGACCCACTCTTCCAAAAGCTGACTGTCGATGAAACGCACGTCAACTTTGCTAATACCGTTACAGACGACAAAGACTTTAATGTTTTTAATTACCGTAATTTTTACAACGGCGGTGGGGTAGCCATTGGCGATATAAATAATGATGGCCTGTCTGACGTATTCCTTATTGCAAACATGGGCGACAATAAGCTATACCTGAACAAGGGTAGTAAGAGCTCGCCTTCCATTCAGTTTGAGGACGTAACGACTAAGGCGGGCGTAGCCGGAAAGCGAGCCTGGAGTACGGGTGCTACGTTTGCTGACGTCAACGGTGATGGCCGACTTGATCTATACGTCTGTAATGCCGGTAATCGTGATGGCGATGATCGGGCAAATGAACTCTTCATCAATAACGGGAACGATGCTAATGGGGTACCTACCTTCATAGAACAGGCTGTTGCTTATGGCTTAGCCGATCGGGGTTATTCGACGCATGCTGCCTTTTTTGATTACGACCGGGATGGCGATCTGGATATGTACCTGCTCAATAACAGTTTCATGCCGGTTGGTAAGTTGGCTTATGCGAACCTACGGGCACAACGCGATTCGCTAGGTGGTCATAAGCTGTTCAGAAATATGATGATTGAAACGAGTGCAGGGAGCAAGATGCAAGGTGCAGGCAATCTACAGAATGCCCACAATGCCAGCCCCCCAGCCCCGCGCTTTATTGACGTCAGCGAAAAGGCCGGTATTTACGGTAGCCTGATCGGTTTCGGATTGGGCATCACTATTGGCGATGTGAATGACGATAACTGGCCGGACATTTACATCTCCAACGATTTTTACGAGCGTGATTATCTGTACATGAATAACCATGACGGTACGTTTCGAGAGTCGATAAAAGAGGCCATGCCGCATACCAGTCTGTCATCGATGGGGGCCGACGTAGCGGACATCAACAACGACGGAAAGCTTGATATTTTTATCACCGATATGCTGCCGGGGAATGACCAGCGGCTAAAGAAAACATCCACGTATGAAGGACACGATCTGGAGCAGATTAAAGTAGGTCGCGATTTTCATTACCAGTTTATGCAGAATATGCTGCATTTGAATCTGGGAAATCAGGCCGGAAATAACGGATTGCCTACGTTTAGCGAGATCGCTCGTTTTGCCGGTGTTCACGCCACGGACTGGAGCTGGGGCGCGTTGATTTTCGATATGGACAATGATGGCCTGAAAGACGTATTCGTGGCGAATGGCATTGCTAAAGACGTAACGAATCAGGACTTTGTGAACTTCCTGGCCGACCGGGAAAACATGGCCCAGATTGCCCGGCAGCGCGCGTTCAACTTCAAAGAATTTCTGGATAAAGCCCCATCGGAAGCGGTTCCCAACTATGCGTTTCACAATGAGGGTAACCTGCACTTCACCAATAAAGCCGTTGATTGGGGACTGGCAGAGCCTGATTTTTCAAACGGAGCCGCTTATGGCGATTTAGACAATGATGGCGATCTGGATTTGATTGTCAATAACATGAACGCGCCGGTAGCTATTTACAAGAATCTGTCAGTCGAAAAGCATAAGACAAATTATCTGAAAGTAAAGCTGGAAGGGACGGGCCAAAACCGGAATGCCATCGGCGCACGGGTATTTGTGTATCAGAATGGTCAAGAGCAATTACTGCAGCAAATGCCTAACCGAGGTTTTGAATCGTCTGTGGATTTGAATATGGTGTTTGGTTTGGGCACTCGGGAACGTATCGACTCGGTAGTCGTTATCTGGCCGGATGATCGAATGCAGACGCTACGTCAGCCCAAAGCTAATCAGATGCTCACCCTTCGCCAGCAGGATGCTTCTCAACTCTGGAAACCATTGGTCATAAAGCAAAATCTGGTGTTTCGGGATAATACCGCTGCGTCAGGTCTCAATTTTCTGCATACGGAAAGTAATTTCGTTGATTACAACCGGGACGCTCTCCTCAAGCAACAGGAGTCTACTCAAGGTCCCGCATTAGCAACCGGAGATGTAAATGGCGATGGCCTGGACGACGTCTATTTTGGGGGTGCCAGCGGTCATTCGTCGCAATTGTTTTTACAGCAAAGCAATGGCCGGTTTATCAATAAAACACCAGCCATTATGCGGCAGGATACAACGTATGAAGCGGTTGACGCGGTTTTCTTCGATGCCGATGGCGATAAGGATTTAGATCTTTACGTAGTGTCAGGCAGTAACGAATTTCAGAACGAAGCCGAGGAATTGCTCGACCGACTGTATATCAACGACGGGAAAGGGGGATTTATACGCTCCGAAACCGGTTTGCCAAACCTGAAAGCCAGCGGTTCCTGTGTGGCCGCTGCCGATTTTGATCAGGATGGCGACATCGACTTGTTTGTTGGTACGCGCCTTATTCCGGGTCAGTACGGCCGTAACCCCGCCAGTTATCTGCTTACCAACGACGGGACCGGCAATTTTAAAAATTATACCAAACGCTTTCTGTCCGATGCAGACCAATTAGGTATGGTAACCGGCGCAACGTGGGCGGACCTGGATGGCGATAAGTACCCGGAACTGATTGTCGTTGGTGATTGGGAGGCCATCCGGGTATTTGACAACAAGCGGGGAAAACTGAGTCAGAATCCAGAGTTTTCAATTAAAAATGAACAAGGTGAAGCCGTGAAAACCAATGGCTGGTGGAACTGCGTAACGGCAGGCGATGCTGATGGGGATGGCGACCTGGACCTGGTAGTGGGTAATTTGGGATTGAATTCACGTATCAAAGCGACCCAAACGCTTCCTGCTGAAATCTACGTTGGTGATTTTGATCATAACGGTACAGTTGAGCAAATTATAAATTGCGCCGATGAAACCGGTGAACTGTATCCAATGGTGCTAAAAGGCGATTTGCAGAAGGAAATGCCGACAATCAAGAAGAAGTTTGTGAAATTTGGTGATTATGCGGGTAAAAAAATTAATGAAATACTGGATGAAGATCAACTGAAACAGGCGGTTGTCAAGCAGGCATTTACAGCCCAGACCATGTTGCTTCTGAATGATGGTAAGGGCAATTTAACCGCCCAAAGCTTACCGAACGAGGCTCAGTATTCGCCGGTTTGCGGAGCCGTGTTTGCCGACTACGACCACGATGGACGTACGGATCTCATTTTAACAGGTAACTTCCTGGACGTACTTCCTGAAATTGGCCGATATGATGCCAGTTACGGCGTTGTACTGAAAAATACCGGAAAGGCGAAAAATGGGGCGATCAATTACCAATCCGTTAACCCCTCGGTATCGGGCTTTTTTGTGCGGGGACAGGTTCGGCATATAGCCCGGCTTGCGCAGGGACAGCTTGTGTTGGCTAAAAATAACGACCGGGCGCAGCTCTTTTTAATGAAAAAGGAATGAGGCACCATGTGTGCAGCACGTCTTCTTTTCATGCTACATTATCCATTAACCACAATGAAACGTATTGCTTTATTTCTGGCTGCTGGTCTACTGACGTTAGCAGGCTGTAATTCATTTAACTCTGAAAAAAAACTCTTTCAAACCCTTGATTCCACTCAGACGGGGGTTGGTTTTATCAATCACCTTGTTCCAACCGAGAAACTGAACATTCTGGATTACCTGTATTTCTACAATGGCGGTGGCGTATCGGCGGGTGATATTAACAATGATGGGCTGACGGATTTATACTTTGTGTCTAATCAGGGAAAGAACAGGCTATACCTCAATAAAGGCAATTTTAAGTTCGATGATGTTACTGAGAAAGCGGGCGTAGCCGGGTTTTCGGATTGGCAGACCGGTTCCACAATGGCCGACGTCAATGGGGATGGGTTCCTGGATATTTATGTTTGTGCCGTTGGTAATTTTCGCGGGCTGGAGGGTTCAAATGAACTGTACATCAATAATGGCGATGGAACATTTTCTGAAAAAGCCGCAGATTATGGCCTGGATTTTACCGGTTTCTCAACACAGGCCACCTTTTTCGACTACGATCACGATGGTGATCTGGACTGTTACCTGCTCAACCATGCCGTACATACGTCCCGCAGCTATGACCGCGTATCGGCGCGCAGTTTACGGCATAATGAGTCGGGCGATTATTTATACCGGAACATGAGCGTTGAACAACGGACTAGCAGCTCAGAGAAAGGCGAAAAACCGCAACCCGTTGCTCCAAACGCTAAGTCCCGCACCCCACGCTTCGTCAACATCAGTGAAAAGGCCGGAATTTTTGGTGCCGCTATGGGATACGGCCTGGGTATTTCGGTGGCCGACCTGAATAATGATGGATGGGAAGACCTTTACGTTTCCAATGATTTCCACGAAGACGATTACTATTACATCAACAACCAAAACGGTACGTTTACCGAAAGCGTAAAAAAAGCATTTCAGCATACCAGCCGTTTTTCAATGGGAAACGATGTTGCTGATGTCAACAACGACGGTTTCGCCGATGTGGTTACGCTCGATATGTATCCGGAGGACGAAACCATCGAAAAATCGTCGTTGGGCGAAGATCCCTTGGATATTTACCTGTATAAACTGGCGTATGGGTATATGAATCAGTATAGCCGGAACTGCCTTCAGCTAAATCTTGCGGGTAAAAAATTTATGGATGTCGGAGCTATGGCCGGAATCGCTGCTACAGACTGGAGCTGGTCGCCCTTGCTGGCCGATTATGACAATGATGGCATAAAAGATCTATTTATCAGCAATGGTATTGTTCACCGGCCCAATAACCTCGACTACGTAAAATTTGCGGCTGATGATTCGCTCCGGTATGCCATGGAAACATCCCGGACACTCGATGAACGGGCTATTAAGCTGATGCCCGAAGGGAAAGTGCATAATTACCTGTTTCGGGGAACGTCTTCGCTGGCGTTTGACGATAAATCGATTGCCTGGGGATTCGAAACGCCGAATTATTCGAATGGTGCCGCCTATGCGGATCTGGATAACGACGGCGATCTGGACCTGATTACCAACAATATAGACGATCCGGCTGGGCTCTATCGGAACGAAGCCAATGAACTGTTTCCGGAAAACAAATACCTCACTGTTAAACTGAAAGGTGATATATTCAATACATTTGGAGTCGGCGCGAAAGTGATTTTGAAATACAGCGACACTACGTTGGTGCAGCAGTTAATGCCAACCCGGGGTTTTGAATCGTCGGTAGCTCCCGAATTGCTGTTTGGTCTTGGGCACCACGATACGGTCGATACGTTGGTTGTTATCTGGCCGAATCAGCAAATGGAGAGACGTACAAACGTAAAAGCCAATCAGGTGCTTACCTTAAAACAGGCGGATGCCCGGCTTGATGCCGCGCACTATCGATACACGGTCGCTTCCCTTCAGCCGCTCTTTGCCGACGTAACAACGGCCGATTCAATTCCTTATCGGCATAAAGAAAATACAGAATACTTCGATTACGTCCGCGAGCCGCTTATCCCGTTTCAGCTATCAACAGAAGGGCCTCATCTGGCGGTTGGTGATGTGAATGGCGACGGTTTGGATGACATATACGCCGGTGGCGCGAAGTGGCAGGCGGGGAGTTTGTTAGTTCAACAGCCCGGCGGCCGATTCCAGGCGATTCGGCAACCTGATTTCGTGAATGATTCTACGTATGAAGATGTCGATGCAGCCTTTTTCGATGCCGATGGAGATAAAGATTTAGACCTTTACGTAGTGTCGGGCGGGAATGAATTCTACGGGCAAATGCCTGAGCAAGTTGACCGTCTTTATCTGAACGACGGAAAGGGTAAGTTCACGAGGTCAGCCAGTGCTCTTCCGCCGATGTATGATAACAAAAGTTGTGTTCGTCCATTCGATATTGATCGGGATGGCGACCTCGATCTGTTTGTGGGCGGTCGTGTTGTAGGGTTTGGCTACGGAAAATCGCCAAATTCTTATCTGTTAATCAACGACGGGAAAGGACATTTCTCCGACCAGACAGAAAAGCTTTCCAGCGGATTGCGGAAGGCTGGCATGATAACGGATGCCGCCTGGGTTGATTATGATGGCGATAAAGATACCGACCTGATCCTGGCCGGTGACTGGATGCCCGTGCGCATATTTGCTAACAACGCGGGTAAGTTTGATGAAGTCAAATCCATTACGTCCGACGAAACGCCCCTGAACGGTTTTTACCAACGTATCATAGCGGCCGATTTTGATCAGGACGGCGATATTGACCTGGTGGCCGGTAATCTTGGTAAGAATACGAAATTTCGCAAGTTTCCTGATTCACAGCTACGAATGTGGGTGAAAGACATAGATAATAATCAGACCACAGAACAGATTATTGCCTATAACCGAGGTAAAGAATGGTATCCGCTGGCATTTAAGGATGAGCTAGGTAAGCAGATGCCGGGTATTATTAACAAACGATTTACGGATTACGTATCATTTGCCGGAAAAACGCTGAATGAAGTCGTAAAAGATGACGAGCTCAAAGGAGCTGATGAATATACCGTCAATCAGTTTGCATCGGTTTATCTGGAAAACCGGAATGGAAAATTTATTGTGCATGAACTGCCCGTAATGGCACAGGTATCCAAGTTGTTTGCCCTGCAAGCCATTGATTTCGACCAGGATGGTGATCTGGACGTACTGGGTGGAGGCAATTTCTACGGAGTAAGTACGTATCAGGGTCGGTACGATGCTAGCTATGGCCTCGTCTTACGTAATGACGGCAAAGGAAACTTCACGGCACTGTCGCCGATAGACTCTGGCTTCCTGCTCAATGGCGAGATTCGTGATATTCAGCCAGTAAAAACCAGTCGGGGTACTTTACTTCTTGTGGCACGAAATAATGCTGGCTTACAATTATTTAAGCCATTACTGGTTAAATGAAGCTAACATGTGTTGTTACTTTTATCCCATAAATTCCGTTATTTTTGTCATTGCAAAACAGATGCAATAGGGGTTTGTTTCCGTTTAACTTGTCAGTTTCTTATGAAATCTTCGCTTCGCTTAAGCTACCTGCTGGTTTTGTTCCTGCTTGGATTGGCTGCTTGTCAGAAGCCCGCTTCTCCGTCTGAATACAACGCCAAAGCTGCTAACGTTGAGTACTACAATGCCGCGCTCAATAAGCTGACAGAGGTGGTTGTTCACGATATTTTTTCGCCTCCCGTAGCTAGTCGAATTTACTCCTACGCTAATCTGGCTGGTTATGAAGCGCTCACACCATTTGATGTACAGTATGAATCGCTGGGCGGTAAACTGAAGCGGTTTCAGGCAGGTCCGAAGCCTGAAGCCGGAAAAGAATATTGCTTCCCGTTAGCTAGTACGCACGCCTTTCTGACCGTAGCCCGTGCGTTGACGTTTTCGGTTGAATTTTATGATGAATTTGAAAAGCCATTTTACGAACAGTACAAGAAAGATGGTGTTCCTGATGAGGTCTACGAACGATCGATGGCCTATGGGGAGGCTGTAGCCAAACACGTATTGGATTATGCTGCCAAAGACAGCTATAAACAAACGCGTGGCTTTAAGCATACCGTAACCAACGAAGAAGGAAGCTGGGTACCAACGCCACCCGCTTATATGGACGCTGCAGAGCCGCAATGGAATAAGTTACGGTGCTGGGCTATGGACACCTGCAACCAGTTTATGCCGCCCCGCCCGTTACCTTATAACCTGACGAAGGGGAGCCCTTACGAAAAAGAACTGAATGAAGTATACCAGACGGGCAAAAACCTGGATAAGGAAAAGCAGGATATCGCTTATTTTTGGGATGACAATGCGTTTGTGATGAACGTAGCGGGACACGTTATGTATGCCAGTAAAAAGATGACACCCGGTGGGCACTGGCTGGCTATAGCGCAAACCGTAGCCCGCCAGAAAAAGCTGTCGATGATAAAGACCGTTGAAGCCTACGCCCTTACTTCCTTTGCGCTGAGCGATGGATTTATTTCATGCTGGGATGAAAAATACCGGAGCAAAACGGTACGTCCTGAAACCGTTATCAATAAATACATTGATCCAAAGTGGACACCTTTTCTGCAAACACCGCCGTTTCCTGAATACCCGAGTGGGCATAGCGTCATTTCGACAGCTGCCGCTACGGTATTAACCAATCTGATGGGCGACAATATTGCGTTTACGGATTCTACCGAATTTAAGTATGGGCATGGTGTACGTTCCTTCAAATCATTCCGGAATGCCGCCGACGAAGCCTCAATTAGCCGGATGTACGGCGGCATTCACTACCGGTCGGCGCTGGTGAATGGGCAGGCAGAAGGCGAAAAAGTAGGCAAATGGGTCATTGAAAAAATTCATGCGCAGAAGGCCACAGTAGCGAATCGATAATCAGCAAAAACTTTTTAAAAATCCCGCTTCAGAAAAGCGGGATTTTTTTGTAATTGGGGTATCTCAACTCTATTCCTGACGTTTTGCCATGAGAATATATGTACAATTAGCACTTGTGCTTATTAACCTGCTTGTCCGCACGGATTTGGTTGCTCAATCGGCAAAGGCGGATACGACGAAAAAACAGACGTATTATCTGATAAGCCGGTCTTCAGAAGATTCGACGCGCTCAATTTTCAACTTTAAAGCGGCTCCGATCTACGTTCGCACTACGCCCTTTTCAATTTATACCGGTGCTGGTAGCCCAAGGGACCGTATTGCCCAGAATATTGAAATTGGTAAGTCATTCAATGTGATCGATCTAGGCATTTCTTTTGGCCGCAATTCCCTCCGCCCCGATACGACGCTCTTTCTGGAAGGCAGGGTAACAATGGACGTAGCCAATTATGGCATTTTTGCCAACGAGATGACCATTGGTGCCGGGCGCGTTTTTGATAAGCAGCGAAGTCTGATGCTAGAGCTTACGTATAGCATTATTGCACAGATTGCCCCTCGTGTCGGTATTGGCCTGACTACGGGTTATTATGATTTTAGCAGCGAAACAACTGATGCTTCCAAAACTTTTTACGGTATATACCTACGCTTTGGACTCATGCGTACCGATTCGGGTGGACTGTTGGGGGGATAATGCGTGGTAGAGGGCGTCCGGTGCGGGTTGGCAGGCCGCATCGGCATGGTCGATAGCTGTTTCAGTTCCGCTCTGAAGTTTGTCGGGAGGAGAAATGGTAAGGTGTTTCTTAGCTCAGGTATGTTAGAGCTCAACAGATTGCCTGGTTAAGTAATCGTCTCGACTGTCCTTATCTACAAATCAAGTTGGTAAATACTCGCATATAGCATTATTTTTAGGCTTTATTTCACCTATGATAGACCTATGAAAATAAAACAAGTACTGCTTAGTATGCTGTTAACGTCCGGTGGGCTGTTTACCGTAGCACAGGCTCAACCTGACAATGCAGCCTGGCAAATCACAGCGCAGGCTATCAATCCGGCTAATTATTACGGAATTACAGTTGCCAATGGAATGATTGGCTTAGTCTCCTCGCCGGAGCCTATGAAAGTGAAAGACGTTGTGTTGAACGGCGCTTTTGACACCTACGGGCGAGGGCGGGTATCGAATATTCTAAAGGTATTCAACTTTGCCAACATGAACCTTGATGTAGACGGGCAGCGAATTGGGGCGAAGGACATTGCCAATTATCGTCAGGTACTCGACATGAAAAAAGCCTCTCTGACTACTACGTTCGATTATAAAGACAAAGTCAGTGTTCAGCAAACCATGATGGCGTTACGTCACTTACCCTTTTCAGAACTTACTATGGTTGAGATAAAGGCTAAGAAAGACTGCGAGATTATGCCAATGAGCGTCATCGAGACGCCCGAAAACCTGAAAGAAGTTAAGAATTTTTACTCGGAAATAGATCGTTCGCACGTAACGATTCGTCTGCTTACATCGGTAGCGAAAAGTCCCACGGGCCGCCATACCGTAGCGGCATCGACGAGCTTTATTTTTGAGGAACCGCACGGCCAGGAGCCGGATGTGATCCACGAAGACTGGGATTATAACATGCATCTTGCCAAGTTCAAGAAACGGCTGAAGGCGGGAGAGACCTACCGGTTCAGCGTTGTTGGTTCTGTGTCGTCAACTGCGCATACGGCCGATCCGCATAATGAAGCTGAGCGGCTGACGCTGTTTGCAGCTCTCGAACGTACTGAACGGCTGTTGATGCGGCACAACGCCGAGTGGACTAAACTATGGCAGAGTGACATTGTCATTGACGGAGATGCCGATGCACAGCGCGCAGTGCGTTCGGCCTTGTATCATCTGTATTCATTTGTACGAGAAGGAACAGGGTATAGCTTATCTCCGATGGGTTTATCAGGACTTGGATACAATGGTCACGTTTTCTGGGATACCGAACTCTGGATGTACCCCCCAATTCTGACCCTGAAGCCCGAGATCGCCAAATCTATGCTTGAATATCGATTTGAACGAATGGCGATGGCCAAACAAAATGCGTTCAGTCATGGCTATGCAGGTGTTATGTTTCCCTGGGAGTCAGATGCTGATGGGCAGGAGGCAACACCAGTTTGGGCATTGACGGGCCCATTCCAGCATCATATAACGGGTTGTGTTGGCTGGGCCTTCTGGAAATATTACCAGGTGACAAAAGATAAAGAATGGCTGCGTACGAGAGGCTATCCAATGCTGAAGGAAGTTGCCGATTTTTGGGCTAGCCGCGTTGAGCGCGAAGGACCAGGAAAGTTTCACATCAATAATGTGATTGGGGCCAACGAATGGCAGGAAAACATTGATGATAACGCCTTCACCAATGGTATGGCAAAAACCACATTGCAGTACGCTATTCAGGCTGCACAGGATTTGGGAGTAACGCCCAATGCAGACTGGAAACTTGTGGCTGATAATATTCCTATCCTGAAATTTCCGGATGGCGTAACAAAAGAGAACCGCACCTACGATGGTGTAATGATTAAACAGGCAGATGTGAACCTATTGGCCTATCCGCTGCACATTGTTACGGATGAGAATGCGATCAGAAAAGATTTGACGTATTACGGACCCCGTTATTCGCCGGAAGGACCCGCTATGGGATGGTCTGTTCTGGCAGCGCTGCATGCGAGGCTCGGTGAGTCCGATAAAGCCTATGATTGGTTTGTGCGGAGCTTCAAACCGAATGAAGTACCCCATTTGGAGTTTTGGCGGAAACGGCCGGCGGAACGAATCCCTACTTTGCAACAGGCGCAGGAGGTATGCTTCAAGCAGTCTTGAATGGTTTTGGCGGCTTGGAAATTACCGATAACGGCATTACTCAGCTTAAAACCAAACTACCCAAAAGTGGAAGTCATTAATTATTAAGGGGTTTGGCCCTCAATTAAAGACAATTCAGATTCAGTAAAATGAATAAGCAGTTTTCGATAAGGAGCGGATAGGCGACTCCATTATCGGTTTCTTATCGAAAACTGCTTATTACTTTTTACCATTGTGCTGCTGGTAAATGTGAAGATTGAAGTTCCAGTTGGACATCTTTCGAACCAATTGCCATTTTGTTTAAAGCGATATAGATAGTTTTGATAGCGTTCTCAATACGCTCCCAGCCTTTTTCGCTTCGTAGATCGATATTAATCATCGTACGATCGTTCTGAGCCATAATGGTCAGGTACGTCATTGCTCCTAATATTACGGCCGAAATTGCCTGCGTATCGGCTCCTTTCACAAAAGAAAGCTGACTGACAAGGCGAGTCATCTCGTCATCCTGTGCTTTTGCTGTTGTTTCAGCAATAGAATCATTCTCTATTACACTAGCCTTTAATATTTCGCGGGCTGTTTTAAACGTACGGAAGTATCGGTAGGTTTGAATGACTTGCCGGTACCAAATCCGAGCTACATCGGATTCGTGTAAAGGGCGGATCTGATCTAATAGGGTAGGAGTGAAGACAGGAAATAATTTTCCCATTTTTACATAATACTCCAGCAGGCCTTCCATGCCACCGAAATATCTGTAAATTAAAACTTTGCTAACATTCGCTTTTTCAGCAACACGATTTACGCCGACACCTTCCAGACCGCGCTCAGCAATTACATCTTCAAGTGCTTCAACAATGCGCTGTGTGGTCTTTGCACGGTTCCGGCGTATTTTTTCGTCTTTTTCCATAATTAATTCATTCATCATAATTTAAATAAATATTGTAATTCAAACAGATGTCACCTCCTTTGACTAGAATTGGCGTATAAAGTCACTTTAAGAAACTTAAATTGGCCAATAAGTTAAACACTGCATTGCCTATGTATGGAATACATAGCCCTGTTTAACCATGTAACGCGCTCGTTTGGCTTACTCTGCCATTTTCTAAATGTAAATTTGTCGTATAGTTTTAGTAGGAACAGTAGTTTTCAGCGTATAAACACAAATAGTTTGTTATCTAAATGCGAATATATGGATTTAGAAGTTTATTAAACTACTGTTTACTCGTTTTAAAGTTTAGTTTCTCTTCTTCTTTCTTAGGTAAAGGTAAAAAGATTTTGAATATTTAGTGTGTTATTCATATATTCATATTTAACTTATAATTAAAAACCGTTTATGGTCTCTGATAATCAGTAGGATAGTAATTAATAGCCTTAGGTGACTTATAGAATCAGCGAGGAAATTGCCGTGCGTAAACGCGCTGTATAACGTTTTGGTTAAATAATTTCTTTGATCGCCAATAGGGTCAAAACAGGAAGAACGCAAGGAGCCAGGCTTTCAGAGATGTGTCAATCGGGAGTAACCAAAAAAAGCCACGAGTTCATCTTTTTTTTGCAAATTTTCGAAGTGCAAAAATTATTTCCGTACTTGACAAAGAAATAATTGGGCTCTGTTGCTACTTCGAGCAAAACTGTTACAGCAAATATAGAGGCAACGGTAAGGTATATTCGTTACCTTTTACACTATAGGAATCTGAAGCGCTGGCGGTATAGATCATGATTAAAATTTAAGCGTATTTTAAGCAGGGAGCCTGCCTCCACAGCTTATAGATCCTGATCATCGTATGTCCAAGTATGACTTTTTGATCCGCATATAACGCCTAGCCTGCGCTGTAGGTGGGTAAACGTTTATAGATATTACGATTTAAACTATTCCAAACTGACTATGAATGAATATGGTAAGTACATATCCGTAATTCTCCCGTCGATGCTTAAATTTCTGCTGGGCCCGTTAGCCGGTATTGCGCTCAAGTTAACCTGGTGGGAAACCATGTTTTGCACCATCATTGGAATGATGGTTAGCGTTGTGACCTTTACCTTTTTAGGGAAGATCATTCAGGATGGCTGGCAGAAATTCAGAAAGAAGGAACAAAAACGATTCTCTAAAAGCAGCCGTCGGGCGGTTAAAGTATATCGGCGATTTGGCGTGGCAGGTATTGCGTGCCTGACCCCGTTGATATTTACGCCTATCGGCGGAACGTTAATTGCTACATCGTTTAAAATTGCTCCAATTAAAATCATCATCTGGATGGTCATATTTGCCATTTTCTGGGGTCTGATTTTAACTCTTGCTCTTTACAATATACCTGGCCTTCAGAAGATTCTATAAAGATACCAGGCTGAGTAAAGTATTGCTTATTGAATGCAACCTCCCTTCATAAAATTAATTTAGATGGTACGTATCCTTTTGTTGCTGGCCCTCGGACTCAGTTTTCGGTATTCTTCTGCGCAAGATTCCAATTATTGGTCGTCCAATTATGGGCCGGGAGGATTCATGACGCCTGGCGCGACGATTGCTGATACAAAAGACAGTGGCGTTTTTTTTTATAATCCGGCTTTGCTGGCAGTTCGTCCCAAAACAGCTTTGGAGTTCTCTGGCAGTTTGTACCAGTTCGAATCGAACCGGATTATTGATGCGTTGGGTAAAGGAAAAGATCTGAAATCGGTTTCGGCTGGCGTTTCGCCCCAAATGCATTCCGGCAGTTTTGAGTTAAAGCGCAACGAACGCCTTGTGCTGGCTTATGCTCTCATTCATACCCATATTCTGAATGACCGAGCGAATCAGCGTCAGGATACCCGACTAAACGTACTGGATGATGCCTATAGCCCCGGAACAGAGTATTATATCGGTCAATTCAGCGAAATAAATCAGGTTAGCGAAATTGCCGGAGCTTTTAGTGCCGGCTATCGATTATCAGAAAAACTCTTCATTGGCGCCAGCCTGGAAGTGCCATTACGTAAGCAAAGCTTTGATATTGAGTACAGTGGTCGGGCTTTACATAATTTACCGGCTGGATCCGATGTACTTTTCCCGCCATTGACCAATACCGAAGCTGTTTACCGGGTCGACTATACGCAGGTGAGTCTGAAACCAAAGCTAGGGCTAGCGTATAATCATGGCCGTCATCATGTTGGCTTGCTGGTTACGTTGCCTCTGGCGCGTATCTTCAGCCAGGGTACGCTTATGAGCGATAACGTAGTGAGTGATTTACGCTTAACGCCAACGGTTAGCCCGATCAATTTTCTGGCGAATACCCGGCAGGAAAAACTCAAAACAAATTACAAAACGCCCCTGAGCATTGGAGTAGGTTACAGTTACGATTTCGGACGTAGTCAGCTGTATGTAGCCGCCGAATATTTTGCTAAGCTCAGCGACTATAATGTGCTGACCCCCCGAAACGATTATTTCATCCGGCCGGATACGGGTTCAGCTAATACTACCACTCAGGGACTGTTGAAATTCAAGGATGTTCGGAAAGCTGTAACCAACGTGGCGGTTGGATTCAGTTTTCCAGTTAAACCGTCAGTTACTGGCTACGTATCAGTGCGAACCGATTTTTCATATGCCGATGAAAAGTCGTTTGTCGACGATGGCGGATACGTATCATACACAACAAACTGGAATACGTATCACGCCCAGATTGGGGCAAATATCCGACGCCCAAAGTTTAGCTTTCGACCCGGCCTACTTCTCTCTTATGGAACTACCAGCAAATACAAACCAGAAGTTAATTTCGATACGCCAAATGAATCGAATTTGCTGTTAGGCGATCCTGTTGAAGCCAAAGCCAATCATCTCGTTATCGGCCTTCTGCTCTCCTATATCCATAACCTATAGAACAGGCCAATACATAAGCCGAGCCATTTACACAGCTTGCTACGTATAGTACTGACCGTTTTTAAAGCTGGTCCATACGCTAAAATCTTTAAGAAGCCCGGTTTAAGAATATACGCCAAGGGGTAACATCTGTAACGACGAGCCCGTACTAGAAATCATTTAATTAGCTAAATTGCCCATTAAGTCGCATTAAGTATGTGACTACAAAGGTGATAGATAAAGGAAGTTCTCACTTTATGTAAGCAGCCATCGTAACTGGATTCAACGCAACATGAAAGTATCTTTAAAAAGCTGGGTGAAAGTGTTACTGATTGCAGCGGCAATACCGCTTCTATTGGCAGGCAGTATTTACTACGTTCTGGTAAATAATTTAAAAGATGTGCTCGAGTATGCTATTGAGCGGCAAACGAATGGAGGGTATTCATTTCACAGCAAAGACATAAAACTCTCATTTGCCGATAAAGAAATTGTCATCGATAACTCGATTTTGACGCGAAAAGATACGGCCAATACGCCTGTTTATTACGATATAAAAATTCCAAAGGCGTATCTGTCTGTCGAAAACTGGAGCGATTTATTACTGCACAAGCGCCTGTCTGTCGATAGCTTTTCGGTCGAAAAGCCTGAAATCGTAATTCATGATTATAAAGTGCACCTAAAGAGTGAGAACCATACGAGTTTCCATACATCGATGATTCTGGAAAATCTGCAAAAAACGCTGGATCATCTGCACGCTAAATCATTTGCCATTCATGAAGCATCCTTTACGCTGTTCAAACGCAATAGCCCTGAACCCCTGGTTATCAAAGACCTGAGTCTGACAATACGTAATTTTCTTAAAATAGATAACAACGATAACCATTTGCTGGGGTCTGATAATCTGGAACTGGCCTTAGGGCGCCAGCGCTGGGTATTGTCGGATGGGAAAAATATACTCAGTTTCAAAGGATTACGCTTTTCCAGTGATCGGCAGCTTTTCGAGATTGATTCGGTCCATTTTCATAAACCGTCTACAAATGGACAAGGGGAAATGAGCCTGCATGCCGATAAGTTTTTCTTTAATTCAAAGCACCTGCCTGCTATCTATCAAAAAGGGGAATTATCGCTCGACACACTTATCTGCGTAAGGCCGGTACTCACTTTGCCAATTGCTGCTAAAAAGGCACAGGTAAAAGACACCTCAATCCATTCAAATATTAAAACGCTCTTCAAGAACGTAAGGATTCGCTATACCGAGATAAAAGACGGCGAACTTTTGCTAGCGGGTCAGGCCAGCAATGCCCTCAAAGCAGGTACGCAAAAAGCCAATTTAAGCATTTATAATCTTGTTGTTAATCCGCAAAACGACCGGCTTCTGACAACCGATAGCATAAAATTAAACCTGAACAACATTGTTTTTTATTCAAAAGATAGCCTGTTTAAAATCGCTGTAGAACGGTTCACCTTGCAGAACGATGATGTTCTGTTTAAAAATGTGGTTTATAGTCCGGCTTCACGGAAAACGGCCGGCAAAGGCATGACCTTTACGGCTCCTGCTTTACGCCTAAAACACATCAGCCTGGATGACTTGATTCAAAAACGGTTGGTCGCTTCGGAAGCCGAACTAGTTGAGCCCAGAATTACGCTGATCGCTACCCGGAAAGCCCCGTCGAAGCCACAGGTGACGGCCAATCACGATACCGTTACGCACAAAAAAACCGATATTTATCAAACCCTGCATAGTTTTGGTGAACTGCTTCAGGTCGACCGGTTTCGCATTATTAACGGCAGTGGCGAATATCGGTTAGTGGGGAATACCAAGCCGGTAAGCGCCAATCTGAAGCAGTTGAACGCTACTATTCTGGTTAAAAATTTATTGGCCAGCGATTCGCTCATTAAAATTAAACGGGCTATTGCCGATTTGCGCATCCATGAAATGAACGTAGCGTCGAGCGGCCTGAACGTGCGGTTGTCTAACTACCGAATGGATGGTCAGCACCGACGTAACTGGGTGGATAAATTACAGATTGAGCTGGCTACCGGAACGTCGCTGACGGCGAATAAAATTTATTGGGAAGCCTTTAGCTGGGATATTCTGCAGCAAACCAAAGTGATTCAGATTGATCAGGTTCGGGTTCATGAGCTGCTGGTCGATGCCAAAATAAAAGCAAAACCAGCCACCGCCCAGCCAATAGCCGTGGCTACTGATAAGCCGCAGCCACGGGCATTACCCCGGTTGCGAATTGGCCAATTGGTAGCCGAGCGCTTGAATCTGAAAGCCGCTTTGCCAAAAGAGACGCTGGCCGGTTTTGAAGGCCAGGGAATTACAATACATAAACTAACTACAGATGCCAAATATTTCCATTGGGCGCAGTTTCTAGGAAAGCTCAACAATCTGTATGTCAAGCAGTCGGGTGGCAAACAAGTGTCCGTTGGTCAGGTGTCATTGCATAGCCATGAGCATACGACCCTAACCAATATTCGGTACGCTGATGAGCAACCAGGTAAGACGATGGACGTAACGCTGCCGAGAATGCAGGTCAAGGGACCATTTCCATCGACCGATTTCACGAACATCAATCTTACGTCGGTGCAGATCGAGCGGCCTGAACTCACGATGGTTACCCAGGCCAGCCAAAAATCTGCTGCGGCTGGGCCCGCTAAAGCATTTGCCATTCCGATTAATCTTGCGCTGCATGATCTGGACGTAAAGCAGGCTAGAGTGAACCTCATTACTAAAAAAGGGCAGGATTCTACACGCATTCAAACGATGGTTGACGTAGCGGCTAAATCGCTGCATGCTAAAAAACACGAAGATGCTACGTTTGCATCGATACGTGTAAGCCCATCGGATCTGAAACTGGCAATGCCCAAGTTTAAGTCGACAGTGCAGTCAATTGATGTTCAGTTGACCAATGGTAAACTTTCGGCTACCAAAGAAGGGAAGCCCTCACTAACCACCCATTTATTGGCAAACATTACGCTCAATGATTTGCACCCTGCCTTAAAATCCAAAAAAAGCGCTACGCCCCCCAAACTTCAGATTAAAGGAATCAGTGGTAATATCGACATGCCGAATTTTCGCTGGACAGCCGGACAGAAGCTAGCCTGGCCAACGTTTGTAGAGCATACGAATCTGGCGATACGTGATTTGAACTTTAAAAGTGCTACTACGGCAATAAAGGCAGAGAAAATAAGCTGGGAACACAAAAACGAACGGCTGGAGCTAACTAACTTTCAGCTTGCACCCACGATCACGAAAGAGGAATTTATGACTCCTCCGCATCTACAGTCGGACTATATTACGATTCAGGGGGAGCAAATTCAGCTGAATGGCATAAAAGCAGAACGGTGGTATAGGGACTCGACATTTGTGGTGAACCACATTGTGGTAAAAAATATCATTACAGACGTATCGCGTGATAAGCGACTGCCTGACCCGGCAATTCTGCCTAACAAGCTGATGCCAACCCGGTTGATTTCGGGTATTAAGGTGCCGTTCCATATTGATTCGATTAGTGTCGTCAACAGTCAGGTCAACTATCATGAAACCTCAAAAATGACCGATCGAGTCGGTACGGTGCCGTTAAAAGAAATCAACGGGACTCTAAAAACAATCACCAACCGGCCTGCAAAGTCAACAGATAGTTTGAAACTTCTGGCCAGTACAAAATTGCTGGGCTTACATATCCGGCGAGTGCATTATCGGGAGTCGTATGAAGATTCACTTTCGGGTTTTCATATGCTGCTGAAAACATCGGATTTGCACATGCCTGAGCTGACCCAGATTACCAATCCAATGGCTTCCGCTGACCTGGCCGATGGGTATCTTGAACCAATAACAGCCCGAATTGCCGGAAATAAATACGCATCGGTGGGTAACATGCGCTTCCACTACAAGGATCTCAAGCTTCGTTTGCTAGGCCATAAAGACACAACCCGACGCTCACTGCTTATAAAATTTGAAAATTTTGCGGCTAATAAAATCCTGCGTAAGAAAAACCAGGAGGATGCCCGAATCTTTTATGATCGCGATCAGAAGAAATTTATTTTCGGTTACTGGATCAAATCCGTAGTGAGTGGCGTGCTGGTCAGTGTAGGGGTTAAGGCTAATAAAAAATACCACGCCAATTATCTGAAACTTAGCCAGAAACATACGCTGCCTGCTGAAGAGTAGGAACGTATCAAGCGCCTGCCGACGTATCAGCTTTAATGACTGAACCTTCTCCGTAAGGGGCTACTGAAATCCTGGCGTATTATGCGCTATCTAGTTTACATAGCCTTTCGTCATCAGGTGAACTGATACGCCCACCAGATAAGAACGCCTTGTAGAGGTAAGCGTGCCCATCGTATCCAGGCTGGAAAATGGCGAAAGCGATTTGACGTAACCATATATACGTTAGCGGGAAATACTGCGACAAGCAGCAAAATTAAGCCCCAGGCCGATAGCGAACGGGTAGCCGGAAATAAAAGTCCAACACCCAGAATTATTTCGGCCAGCCCGCTCAGAGTCACCATCAGATGATGAGCAGGAACGTAGGGCGGCATTATGGCTAAATATGTTTTGGGGTTGATGAAGTGATTGAATCCGGCTGCGATGTAAACAACGGCTTGAATATAAAGACTTAATGATGGCATAACGTTGTTTGATTTACAGCAGTCAGGTACGGGCTTTTAGTCAGCACCCGCTGGCCCAGTAAGCCTAACAGGTGCTGATCGATTGAAAATCGAATTCCGTACGCTGTAAACAGTAAACCAAACCGTATTGATTAAACTTGTTCTATAATGTGCCCGACAAAGCCAGCGCTGTTATCGATGATCAGTCCGCCCCGGCGGAAGCCAAGTCCACAGGCTTCTCCCGCATAGAAGACCCCGGCCTGATACGTATACCCAGCGGAATCGTTCATGAACTCGACATACTCCTGATAAATCTTTGGATAGTCACCATAGTCCCCATCTCTGAACTGGTGCTCGCTGCCGTCGGCATTCAGAATCCGAATGTTAGCCCCTTCGCGCCCAAACAGGACTTTCTCTACGCACGCTTTACCCGGTAGAGGGCTGGTGCTGGTTTCGAGAAGCAACGGATGATTGGGGTAAAGTTCCCAAAGGATTTTTAGCATGTATTTCGACTGGAAGAGCAGCGTGTAGGCAGGGTTCAGAACCAGAGCCAGCCGCTTGCGCATAATTTCAGCCAGTATTTGTAGGAGTTCCGGTTCGTCTTCGGCAATAGCTTCCCAGGGAATCAGCTTAAACCAGAAATCAACTTTCTCAAACTCCCCATTTTTGGGATTCTGCCAGAAAATTCCTTCCTCTGCCGAAAATTCTACATTATCTATAAAATCGAATTCACTCTCAAAGCCAGCTTCCCGCGCGGCTTCGCCCAACAGCATTACATTGGCATCGTCTTCTGGAAAATCACGCATGGCCGACAATAATAACGTCGGTTGAAGGTCGGGATTCAGCGCCAGAATTTCTTCGAACTGGCTCGTTAAGGTTTCAAATACCGAATTAAACTGGTGGCTTTCGTCGAGACCATTTGCTTTGAGATGCGCGTATTGAACTACAGCTGTTTCGGGTAAGCAGGTAGCGGTATCTGCATTAAATTCAATAAGTTTAATGGGTTGGTTATCAAGCCCACCCGCCAGGTCGAAGCGGCCATACAGGTGGATATTTCGTTCATCTTCCCAGGAAGATTTAATCAGATCAATCAGGTTGGACGGAATGCCTAAGTCCGCAAATCGATTTTCATCAATAACGTATTGCCCGGCTGCTACGAACATGTCAAACAATTCATTAGCAGCATCATAGTAAGCATCTGCTTCTTCAGGTTGTACGATAACAGCTTCACTGGCCAGGTAGGGCAGGGTGTCCTGACCAAGCATCCAGTCCCAGCCCATGTGTCGTACTTGTGTATCGGGTGGTGTCGAAAGGGTTCTAAGAGAAATCATACGGATTGTGGGTTGCAGGTTGTGCGTTACGATTGTTCCAAAAACAGTCCGTAATTCGTACCTTGATGACCGGTACGTTGGAGTGTACCGTTTCGTAAATTTCGCTTATTAATATGTCCCGAACCTACCTACTTTCAACATGTTTGCTATTAATCTTGATGATCGGTCCAGTTAGTGGACAATCGGTAAAGAAGGCTGCCGTTGTTCCTGTGATTTTCGATACCGATATGGGGCCCGATTACGATGACGTTGGTGCCATTACGCTGCTCCATGCTTTTGCCGACGAAGGAAAAGCTAAAATTCTGGCTACTATTGCCAGTACTAACTACCCGAAAGTAACGCAGGTGCTGAGTGTGCTGAATACGTACTTTAACCGACCAGACATACCCATTGGTGTTCCGAAAGGAAAGGCCGTTAGTGATAAGGATACGCAACACTGGTCGGATACCATCACGGCCCGTTACCCACACCGTATCCAGTCAAACAGCGAGCTGCCCGACGCAGTGGCTTTGTACCGGCAGATTCTGGCTAAACAACCCGACCGCAGCGTAACGATCATAACGGTCGGATTTCTGACGAATCTGGCTAATTTGCTCAATTCTAAACCCGATCAATATTCTAAACTGTCGGGGAAAACCTTAGTGACGCAAAAGGTAAAGAACGTAGTGAGCATGGCTGGAAAATTTCCGAGTGGACGCGAATACAACGTATTTAGAGACACCCTTTCGTCACAAATTGTGTTCTCTAACTGGCCGACACCTATACTGTGCAGTGGCTTTGAAATTGGCGAGAAAATTCACTCGGGACTACCACTGACGAAGAATGCCAGCATCAAAAACAGTCCGGTGAAAGATGTGTTCAGGATTTCACTGCCCAAATCAAAGGAGGATGCAAACGGTCGGATGAGTTGGGATCAAACCGCTGTACTGGTGGGAGTTAACGGTTATGAACCGTACTATACGGTAAAATCGGGACGCCTGACGATGCATGAAGACGGGTCAAACGGTTGGGATGAATCGGGGAGAGGGCATTCCTACTTAATCGAAAAAAGACCGGCGTCGGAGGTTGAAACGCTAATCAATCAATTGATGCAACACCAGCCCATGAAACGGTAAAAAGCTGGATTGCCGAATACAACATTACCATGACGGATTTAGTGAAAGAGGCTGTTGGGAAAGCCGCTATGTTTTGCGCTTACCAGGAACGGACTCAGCAGGAAGTGCGTGATCGATTGAAGGATTGGGACGTAACAGGCGATGAGGCAGAAGAAGTAATTGCTGAATTAATTCAGCAGAACTACCTCAATGAGGAACGCTTCGCTAAAACGTTTGCGGGGGGTAAGTTCCGCGTGAAAGGTTGGGGAAAACGCAAAATCAAACAGCATTTGCAGCAGCGCGGTATCTCCGGGTATAACCTCGATCAGGCCATGAACGAAATTGCGCCGGACGATTACCGCGAAACCCTCACTACGTTGCTGGAGAAGAAGCGCCAGAGCATCCGCGACGAAAACCCGCTGGTTGTCAAACAAAAACTAGTTCGTTTTGCCCTTAGCAGAGGCTACGAATCGGATCTGATTTTTTCGGTTTTGGGTAACGAAGACTAGACTATATTGGTAGTAGCTAGTCTTTTTGTCCTATTTTGCGGTTTAACCGCCTGCTAATTCTATGCCCAGCCTATTTCTGGAAACAGAACAAATGTCAAACCTGACCAGCGGCCTCGGTCAACTTTGTTTGCACCTGGGTCGTGAGTTGGTTCGTCAGAAACCCGCCGACTGGGAGCTGACTTTTTTGTTACGCGTGAGCAGGCAGGTATGTTCGGGCCGTCGGTAAACTACATTGTTGCCAGTAAATGGCACCGCTTTTGGCGACCGTGGAAGTTCGATGTCTGGCATTGTATGTATCAGGGTTCCCGATTCTATCCACTGCGCCCGACGAAATTTGTTTATACCATTCTCGATCTTAATTACTTATCCCTTGCCGACTATTCGGTCAAACGGAAAGCGCGTCAGAAAGCGCGTTATCAGGCTCGTATTGATCAGGCAACGATTATCACAACCATCTCGAAGTACGTAGCGAAGGATGTGCGCCAGCAACTGGACGTACCGGTCAATACGCCAATGCAAGTGGTCTACTGCGGAGTCGATATTCCCGGGAACCTACCAATGACTCCCCCAGAGCGCAAGCCCGAGGGACCGTTTTTGTTTTTTATTGGAATGCTTCAATCCTATAAAAACGTCCATACCATGCTGCCACTGCTTGTTGCCAATCCTGATTACTGGCTGGTACTGGCTGGGCCCGATAAGCCTGAGTATAGTCAGCAGATTTGGGAACAGGCTCGCCAGTTGGGTGTGGCGGATCGATTGCTGATGCCAGGCCCCATCGATGAACCAACAAAGTGGTGGTATTACGCCCATTGCGAAGCCTTTTTGTTTCCATCATTACTAGAGGGCTTTGGTATTCCGGTTATCGAAGCGATGTCGTTCGGAAAGCCTGTATTTAGTTCTGCGCTGACCAGTTTGCCTGAAGTTGGCGGAACTGAAGCTTTTTACTTCCCTGCTTTCGATGCTGAATCGGTTGTCGAAACCTTTAAGGAGGGCATGAAGCGCTATAAAAATGACCCGGCCATGCCTGAACGACTGCGTTTGCAGAGTCAAAAATTCACCTGGCAAATTGCTGCAGCCGAGTACTGGCAGCTGTATCAGAATCTGCTTCATTCCTAATCGCTTCAGTTTGTCTGCTGTACTGCTTCCAGGGCGTAGCAAAACGAATTGATCGGTACGTAAGTTGTGGTATACCCCAGTGACTGGACGTATTTGTTGAACGCGTCGATATTATTCCGATTATCATCCAGGTTATGCACTTCCACATACATCCGTTTGATCCGTTTGAGCAGCTCAGGATCGGTATGATAAATGATATCGAACTCGCTTCCTTCGCAATCCAGTTTCAGCAGGTCAATCGCGCTTAGCTTATTGTCACGGATAATCTCGGTAAGCGTAATGCTGTCTACGCTTAATCGCTGGGTGTTGTTTTCGTTGAATCCGGCAAAGACCGAAGCGACTACCTGATTGTTGTCGGCACCTTCGGCAAACAACGATAGTTTGTCGGTCGGCTGGCCTGTTACGGCCATTTCAAAAATCTGCACGCTGGGTAGTAATCTTGGATTCTGCTGAAGAATATCCTGAAATGTTTTTACGTTGGCTGGGATTGGCTCGTAAGCATAAATCGTGGCTTTGTTGATTTTGGACAGAAGCTGAACATCAAAAAAACCGACGTTGGCCCCAATATCAATCACCACCGGCTCGGCCGGAAGCTGGCTGACCAGCGAATCCATTTCATACACATCAACCATAAATATTTCCTTGAACAACAGATACAGGCTGGCTGGTACGCGGAAATGAATCGGTAAGGGCTTCGTCGTAAACGAAAGGGGGCGGCTATGACGGTCACCTTTATGCAGCAGATACTCTGCCGGATTGGCGACGTGTCGCAGGAGTCTGAAATAGCGACGAAGACCTTTTACTGCCATGAGGAGTTGGTTAATGGAGGTTGTACAAAGTAAGATGTAAACGACCACATTATCAGCAGGCAGTCCTAAATTGTCGTTCGATGATCGATACCGAGCGAAGCAGAGGGATTACGTATATCCAACTGCATAAAAGGCTAGGGAATGAGCACTTTTATGGGAAAAACTGGCTGGCAAAGCCAAAAAACAACGTCCCGGAAAGCCTGAAGCCTGCCGGGACGTTGTTTGTAAGAAATAAAGTAACCCTAAAAGTCAGCGTCGAACGTAATGCCTTTAGGCTCTTCGACTACAGCAGCCGGAGCGGGATTCTCGGCATCCTGCGGGTTTTGCGAAGCTGCTTTGGCGGCTTTGAACTTCGCCATCACTTCACCACGCTGATACTCGCCAACCCGTTTCTCGAAGAAGTTGGTTTTGCCCTGTAGTGAAATCATATCCATGAAATCGAATGGATTCGTTACGTTATACAGCTTACGCAGGCCAAGCGTAACGAGCAGGTGGTCAGCTACGAACGCGATGTATTGCTTCATCAGCTCGGCATTCATCCCGATAAGCGACACCGGTAACGCGTCGGCCACAAATTCCTGCTCAATTTCAACGGCATTGCGGATAATGTCGTAAATCTCAGACTCTGGCAACTTATTGACAATGTGGTCCGTATACAGCATACAGGCAAAGTCGCGGTGCAAGCCTTCATCGCGCGAGATCAGCTCGTTGGAGAAGGTTAAGCCCGGCATCATTCCCCGTTTCTTGAGCCAGTAGATCGAGCAGAACGAACCCGAAAAGAAAATACCTTCTACCACGGCAAAGGCAATAAGCCGTTCGGCAAACGTTCCGTTGTCGATCCAGCGCAGGGCCCAATCGGCTTTTTTCTTGACGCACGGAATCGTATCGATGGCGTTCAGGAGCCGGTCTTTTTCATTCGGGTCTTTGATATACGTATCAATCAGCAGCGAATAGGTTTCGGAGTGGATATTCTCCATCATCACCTGAAAGCCGTAGAAACATTTCGCTTCGGCATACTGCACTTCCGACAGAAAATTAACGGCCAGATTCTCATTGACAATCCCATCCGATGCGGCAAAGAACGCCAGTACGTGTGAAATGAAGTGGCGTTCGCCATCATTTAGACTGTTCCAGTCTTTCATATCCTGACCGAGGTCAATTTCTTCGGCCGTCCAGAACGACGCTTCGTGGGTTTTGTAGTACTCCCAAATGTCCCAGTGTTTGATTGGAAACAGCACAAATCGGCCTTTGTCTTCTTGTAAGATCGGTTCGATCACATCATTTTGTACCATGGTGACGGGAAAGCGTTTTTATGTGAACATGCCCGATTTCGCTGATAGGGAAAGCGGACAGAAATTGTGTAAACTCAGGTTAACAAAGTTACGATTTCAGCCCGCCCACACAAGGCCGAAAACAGGAATCAACGTTATCAGACAAATGACCGTTTTGTGAAATACTCAGATAGTCAATCGGTTATTGGTTATGGCTTAAAGGAAGTTCTTGGAATAGTTCTTTAATAGTCCATTACGTCAACGTATTAATTTAAGTTGATTTCTCAAACTAACTTTATGGTAAGCAGACCTAATCTTCTAAGCGTAAGTCTAGACCGAGTAACTGCTATTTTACTTGTCATAGTTGAAACTGCTCCAGCCTGTATTCCAGAAATTCTTTCTTGGGTAGGTATGATTTAGGTAAGCGAACTGGCTGGTACTCAAAACATCCAAAAAAATGCTGATAGAAATCCTTCGTTATGTAATCTTTCAGTCGTTTTGATAGAAGCAGTTTGTAGTCGGTATCAATACAAATCAGTCCTTTCTCATAAGCACGGTCATACAGGTTTGACAAGCAGATACCATTTTCGGGGTTTAGGCGATTATGTTCATCTTCAGCCCAAGGCTTAATGTGTCCGGCTACAAGCAACTTGGGCAAGTCAATACCAGAAATAGCGCATCTACTTTCATACGTTTTTAAAATCATCTGTCTAAAAACGCTTTGGTTGACCCGCGTTTTCACAGCTCTAATTTTTACTTCGCCTTTCAAATCTTTCAGGTTAAAGGCGATCTCAGGGTAAGCTTCTTCTATTGTTTCGTGCCTGTATTCCGCCAGGATGCGCTCACTTTCGAAAATGAGTTCTTCCTGATTGTTGATAAATTCATCCCAAATAGGCTGAACCTGCCTAACTCCATTGGCTAATCCTACAATTCCACGTTGCTGATGATATGGATCAACATGAGCGAAGTTGTTAAGTCGCATGGAAACAGCATTATCCGTCCGGCCAATTATTTGCGATAATTCCTGAACTTCTTTAGTGCGTTTATCTAGCTTCCCAAAAGGGAGTTTTAAGTAAAGGTTGAATACTACTATCAACTCATTACGAGTCCAGAGGTCTGTTCTTGCCATGTACGAAAATTACGGTTTTGTATTTGGGAAGTACTACGCCGGGTTTACCGAGCAGGTTTTTGTCGTGGAGTCGGTAGCGGATCGAACCGGCGTCCCGGACCGTGTGCGTGAAGAAATTTGCGGACGATTAGTTCCGGTTTAGTGTCTTTGCTACGTACCCGGCTCATGTTGTAGCTGCACGGTCCGGCGCTCCGGTTGAGCTGGGGTGTGTACATCGGTCATATATTTGTGTTGAGTGTTTTGGTTACAACAGCTAAACACCATATTTGTCTGGTAGAGTTAGCTACCAAATAACTTCGATGACATCCCGATAGCGGCTAAACTTCTCATCGGCCGAGATTATGGACATCTGTTCGGCAAGGGCAGTCGCTAAAATAAGGCGGTCGAATGGGTCGCGGTGGTCGGCATAGAGGGGAATCTGATTGTATACCTCAATATGCCGGTTATCGAGTTGAAGAATGTGAATTCCGTCCTGTGCTGTCTGATTAATGACTTCATTTACAGATACACGAAAATCCGGTAGTTTCCCAATTTTTATTTTGATTGCGATCTCTACAAAACTGAGTTGAGATACATGAATTCAATTTATTGGGTTGGCTAGAATATTCCGTGCGTACTCAGAAATGCCATTATTACTCTCCTGGACCCAAATCAGTATCTGGGTATCAATCAATACGTTCATCTGGAACTACATATACTCGTTAAGGTCATCGATTGGCTCGTTAAAATCAGTAGGCGTACTAACTTTTCCTGCCAGTGAGCCAAAGCGAATGCCCTGCATGTCTGATGGGACATCCTTTCGATTTTTACCGTCTACTATAGGCTCATCCTCCAAAAACGTCACAATAACTTTTGTGCGTTTTTGAACGGGGGGTGTTTCATCCCAGATAATCTGCCCATTTTCGTAAGTACCCTGAATAGCCGTTAGCATAGCTTACTGTTTTTACGTAAAGATAACAGATTTGCCAGTCGTTAAAACCGGTCGTCCTTCCGGAAACTACCCCCGGCTGTTTTACGTTGTTCTCTAGAATAAGCCAACCTAACGTGACAGAAGAAAAAGCAACCGAGCTTCGGCCCGGACTTACCGATATTGACCTGACGGGCTACGACCAGATTGAAGTTCTCGGCGCCCGCGAACATAACCTGAAAAATATTGATGTTACCATTCCCCGCAATAAGCTGGTTGTTGTAACGGGTATCAGCGGAAGTGGGAAATCGTCTCTTGCCTTCGATACGATTTATGCCGAAGGTCAACGGCGCTACATGGAGAGTTTTTCGGCCTACGCCCGTTCGTTTATTGGCGATATGGAGCGCCCCGATGTGGATAAAATCAACGGCTTAAGTCCGGTGATTTCCATTGAGCAAAAGACGACCTCCAAAAATCCTCGCTCTACAGTGGGTACCACCACGGAGATTTACGACTTTCTACGGCTGCTCTACGCTCGTGCGGGTGAGGCTTTCTCCTACGTAACGGGTCGCAAAATGGAACGGCAGTCGCAGGATCAGATTATCGACACAATTCTGGAACAGTACGCCGGGCAGAAACTAACCTTGCTGGCGCCGATTATTAAAGGGCGTAAAGGCCATTATCGGGAACTGTTTGTGCAGATTGCCAAAATGGGCTACACCAAAGTTCGGGTGGATGGAGCTGTGCAGGATATTGCGCCAAAAATGCAGTTGGATCGCTACAAAATCCACGACATCGAAATCGTAATTGACCGACTTGTTCCCAAATCCGAAGATCGGTATCGACTGAGTCAGTCGGTGCAAACGGCTCTCCGGCAGGGGAAAGGAGCCATGCAGATGCTGGACGGAAGCGGTACGCTGGTGTATTTCTCGCAAAACCTGATGGACCCCGAGTCGGGTATCAGCTACGACGAGCCATCGCCTAATACGTTTTCATTTAACTCGCCATATGGAGCCTGCCCGGTTTGTCATGGACTTGGAGTGGTGGAAGAAATTACGGAAGAGTCGGTTATTCCCGATCGGTCGCTGAGTATCAGTCGGGGCGCCATTGCACCACTAGGAGAGTATCGGGAGTTGTGGATTTTTAAGGAAATCGAAGCGATTCTGAAAAAATATAAACTTAACCTGACGACCCCCTCACCAAATTTCCCGATGACCTGATCTATGCCCTTATGTACGGTACGGAGGATGAAGCCACTGTACCGTCGAAAAAATATCCGGGCGAGGACTATTACAGTTTCAAGTTTGAGGGCATCGTTAACTTTCTGAAACGGCAGCAGGAAAACAGCACCGACAAAATTCAGGAGTGGCTTAAGGATTTCATGGTTGTGAAAACCTGCCCCGAATGTGAAGGTGCCCGACTGAAAAAGGAATCACTTTATTTCCGAATCGATCAGAAGAATATTTCCGAACTGGCCCGTATGGACATTTCGGAGCTGACAACCTGGTTCGAGGGAGTCGAAACCCGACTGAGCGACCGGCAGAATATCATCGCCAAAGAAATCCTGAAAGAAATCCGTAAACGTATCGGTTTCCTGCTCGATATTGGCCTCGACTACCTCACGCTCGACCGCCCGCTACGTACCTTGTCGGGTGGCGAAGCGCAACGGATTCGATTAGCTACCCAGATCGGTACGCAATTAGTAGGTGTACTGTACATTATGGACGAGCCGAGTATCGGGCTGCACCAGCGCGACAACGTCAAACTGATCGATTCGTTGAAGAACCTTCGCGATTTGGGAAATACCGTACTGGTTGTTGAGCACGATAAAGACATGATGCTCGAATCCGATTTTATTCTCGATATAGGTCCCGGTGCGGGACGCCACGGCGGGCAGGTGGTGGGTATCGGTACACCCGAAGAGTTTCTGAAAAATGGAAGCACTACGGCCGATTACCTCAGCGGTCGGCGGAATATCGACGTACCGGCCGAACGACGCAAAGGCAATGGTAAGTTTCTGATTATCAAAAATGCAACGGGACACAATCTGAAGAACGTAACGCTGAAACTGCCGCTGGGCCGGATGGTGACCATTACGGGCGTATCGGGCAGTGGCAAATCATCGCTGATTCACGAAACGCTGTTTCCGGTGCTGAACCGCCATTTTTATAAATCGAAACGGGAGCCGCTGCCGTTCAAATCCGTTGATGGACTGGAATATCTGGATAAAGTAATTGAGGTCGACCAGTCGCCGATTGGCCGTACACCCCGCTCGAATCCAGCTACCTACACGGGTATGTTTTCCGAAATTCGGACCCTCTTTGCCGAACTGCCCGAAGCCAAAATTCGGGATACAAGCCCGGTCGGTTCTCCTTCAATGTGAAAGGTGGCCGTTGCGAAGACTGTGAAGGAGCGGGTATGAAAAAAATCGAAATGGAGTTTCTGCCTGATGTGCATGTCGTTTGCGAAACCTGCAAAGGCAAGCGCTTCAATCGGGAAACTCTGGAAGTGCGTTTCAAAGGAAAATCCATTGCCGACGTGCTCGATATGACCGTAGAACAGTCGCTGGATTTCTTTGCCAGTCAGCCGAAAATTCTACGTAAAGTAACCACTTTAAACGATGTAGGGTTGGGCTATATTACACTCGGTCAGCATGCCACTACGTTATCGGGTGGCGAAGCACAGCGTGTGAAGCTAGCCGAAGAGTTGTCGAAGAAAGATACGGGGAAAACGCTTTATATTCTGGATGAGCCCACAACAGGACTGCATTTTCAGGACATCGCTCACCTGCTCGACGTATTGAACAAATTGGCCGACAAGGGCAATACGGTGCTGATTATTGAGCATAACCTGGACGTAATCAAAGTATCCGACCACCTCATTGACCTCGGTCCGGAAGGCGGTAACAAAGGTGGTTACATCATTGCTGAGGGCACACCCGAAAAAGTGGCGGAGGTCGAAGGAAGTTATACGGGCAAGTTTTTAAAGATGGAATTGGCAGAAAATAAGTAATGGCGTAATTTGCCAATTATGTTATTGAAGTCTGATTTAAAACGTATCGCCAATGCTCGCCTGGCGGATGCAGAAGCCTTATTTTTAGCCGGACGATTTGATGGTGCCGCTTACCTGTGTGGATATGTTATCGAGATTACACTTAAGCTAAGGATTTGTAGAACCATGCAGTGGGATGGATTTCCCGAATCGCGAAAGGAATTTGAAGGATTATTGAGCTTTAAAACCCATGATCTTGATGCTTTACTTCATGTATCTGGCATTGAAAATAAAGTGAAGCAATTTCATTTTCTGGAATGGTCAACTGTAAAAGCATGGAATCCTGAATCGCGCTATAATCGTGCTGTATTTATGAATAAGACGCAGTTGTTAGCTAGAAAAAATCAGGTAATGAACATACTTAATGACACCAAAGTATTAATGAAAGTGCTATGAAAGAGATAATAAGGAAAATAGGGTCCTTGGTATTAACGGTCAATGCTGAAAAAGGACCATTAAGTTTTTTTGCATTAGCTCTTCGTGAAGATGCTGTCGTATGGGATATTTTGGTGGCTGCCAAATGGATTGATGACGACCAAAGACAAGCACTAGACTATTTAACGAAACAGGTTCAGCAGGTACTAACCAAACAAGAATTGCTAAAAATATCAGCTATCATTTTGTTACGTCATGAATACTATACAGAAGGTACAATAGTGAAAAGCAATTTTGGCTGGGAAGAATCTGATATTGATTTATATGGTATATCTATTCAAAAAGCATACATTTTTGTAGCGCCGGATGTAGAGTTTAAAATGGGGCCTGTCCCTGTGAATAATTGATTCTTTTATGCGTACCCCTGTTTTTTACGTTTTTCTGATTGTGCTGATCATTCTGGATGGCTGGCTCCTGGCGCACCCCAATCTGATTGGTCAGGCTGGGGTGTTCTTTTTTGATTATACCACTATTGAAACGTTTCCAAAAGCGGTCGGTACGGTTTCGATAGTAGTAGGTGCGTGCCTGCTGATTTCCTGGCTTGTTGGTCGACTAAGCCAGCCGGTTGCCATCGGTATTATTGTCGCGTTGCTAGCGGCTTCAGCGTATTATCTGTTTCAGAGTTTTACACAATATAATTCTGGCATTTATAAGCTTACCGGAGCTGGTTTTCGGGCAGGGGCAATTCTGTTACCGGGTCTGGCGGTGTTAATTTTCGGAAATACACTGGTGAGTAAATTGCGGTAAGGGCTAAATGCCTTCTTTATCAGTTAGTTAACCGAATGCAATTTCTCAAGCTTTGGAAGCCTCTAAGTGCGTTTAACGCTGATAAGTTTTCTCAACTAAACCGATGCTTCTACTGTTGTATACGTAAGGGCGTCGTTGCCTGCAGAAGAGATAATAAAAAACAGAAACAATTGCAGTAAACTATTTAGGCTATACGCTACCTTTGCGGGTCAAAACAACGACGCGCCCCCGTCATGGATCAGTATTCTTATATCGCCAATTCCGACGCGGCTTACGTAGATCAACTTTATCAGTCTTACAAGCAAGACCCTCAATCAGTTGACGAAAGCTGGCAGCAATTTTTTAAAGGCTTTGAATTTTCATTAACCTATGGCGAAAACGCCAAATCGGGTAAAACCAACGGCGTAGCGCCAAATGGGGCTTCAACGAACGGACATGCTACTGCTTCGACCAAACCAGTCGATGCGCTGCACGCCGAAAAAGAAGTTTCGGTTGCCAGTTTAATAAAAGCTTACCGTTCGCGAGGGCATTTGCTGGCTAAAACCAACCCGCTCAAACCACGTAAAGATCGGCAGCCTCGCGTTGATCTGCCCGACTACGCTCTTTCCGACGCCGATTTAGATACCGTCTTTGATTCGGGTAAATTGCTTGGTATTGGGCCTGCTACGTTGCGGGTGATTATGGATTCGTTGCGGAAAATTTACTCGGGCGATATTGGCTTCGAGTATATGTATATCCGTGAGCTGGAAGTTAAAAACTGGCTACGTAACAAAATTGAGAAAGAAGCCCTTGTTTTCGAACCGTCACTGGATGAGAAAAAACGGATTCTTGAAAAGCTCAACGAAGCTACTGTTTTTGAAAATTTTCTGGCTACCAAATACTTGGGTCAGAAGCGTTTCTCCCTGGAAGGTGGCGAAGTAACGATCCCGGCGCTCGATACGATTATCAGCCAGGCGGCCGATATGGGTGTTGAAGAAGTAATGATCGGTATGGCGCACCGGGGGCGTTTGAACGTACTGGCAAACATCCTTGGCAAATCGTATGAGTCAATTTTCGACGGATTTGAAGGGAACGTACCCGAACAGGTTCATGGCGACGGTGACGTAAAATATCACCTGGGGTACTCGAGCCTAACCGAAACCAAATCCGGAAAACAAATCAGTGTGAAACTGGCGCCTAACCCGTCGCACCTCGAAGCCGTGAATCCGGTGGTTGAGGGGTTTGTACGGGCGCAGGCTGATGAAGAATACAATGGTGACTTCACGAAAATAATGCCCATCCTGATTCATGGCGATGCCGCCCTGGCGGGTCAGGGGATTGTTTATGAAGTTACGCAGATGGCCAAACTGGCGGGTTATCAAACCGGCGGTACCATCCATTTTGTCATTAACAACCAGATCGGTTTTACCACCGATTTTGAGGATGCACGCTCGTCGATTTACTGCTCCGATGTGGCTAAAATCGTTGATGCACCCATTTTCCACGTCAATGGCGACGATCCTGAAGCCGTAATATTCTGCTCTAAGCTGGCTGTAGAGTTCCGCGAGAAGTTCAACCGCGACGTGTTTATTGATATGGTCTGCTACCGGCGCTACGGTCACAATGAGTCCGACGAGCCGAAGTTCACGCAGCCAACGATGTACAACATCATTGATAAACACGCCAACCCGCGCGAGCTTTACAAAGATCTGCTGATCGAGCGCGGTGATGTGGATGCTGAACTGGCACAGCGCATGGATACGGAGTTCAAGAAGCAGTTGCAGGATCGCCTTGATCGTGTGAAGCAGAAAGCTGAAATTCCGTACAAACCGCTACGTCTGGACCTCGACTGGGCTGAACTACGGTTTAGTGAGCCAAAGGATTTCGAAAAATCACCAGAAACGGGCGTACCAGCCGAAACCCTGCAAACAATTGGGAAAGCGCTCGTTAAACTGCCGGAAGGATTCAAGCCGCTGAAACAGATTGACAAGCTGCTGAAAGATCGGCAAGCCATGCTTACAGACACTAAAATAGTGAACTGGGGTACGGCCGAACTGTTGGCGTACGGCTCGCTTTTGCTGGAAGGCAAACCAGTTCGTCTGAGTGGACAGGATGTTCAACGCGGTACGTTTTCACACCGTCATGCCGTTCTCCACGACGCCGAGACCAACCAAACGTATTCTTCACTCGACTTTATTCAGGAAGGGCAGCAGAAGTTTCAGGTTTATAACTCATTATTGTCAGAGTACGGCGTACTTGGTTTCGAATACGGGTACGCAATGGCCAATCCGCACGCGTTGGTAATCTGGGAAGCACAGTTTGGCGACTTCTCGAACGGCGCTCAATTGATTATTGATCAGTTCATTGCAGCAGCCGAATCAAAATGGGGTATCCAGAATGGTGTTACCATGCTGCTTCCGCACGGCTACGAGGGTCAGGGGCCTGAGCACTCTAACGCCCGGCCTGAGCGGTATTTGCAGTTGTATGCTGAATACAACATGACCGTTGCAAACATCACTACGCCTGCTAACCTGTTCCACATCATGCGTCGGCAATTGATATGGCCGTTCCGTAAGCCACTGGCGATTATGTCGCCGAAATCACTGCTACGCCATCCGAAATGTGTTTCTCCATTAGAAGATCTGACAAAAGGCTCTTTCCAGGAAATCATCGACGATAGCTACGTACAGGCGAAAAAAGTAAAACGGGTGCTGCTTTGCACAGGTAAAGTATACTATGATTTACTTGAAAAACAGCAGGCTGACCAGCGGGATGACGTAGCAATTGTACGCATTGAACAGTTAGCGCCACTGCCTAAAACGCAGTTAGACGCTGTGCTGGAGAAGTACAAAAAAGCAGAGGTATTCTGGGTACAGGAAGAGCCTGAAAATATGGGTTACTGGACGTATTTGCTGCGTATCGGGTTGAATATCCCGATCGTTTCGCGGAAAGCAGCCGCTTCGCCCGCAACGGGTTACCCAAAAATCCACACGCAGGAACAAGCTGACATCGTTCGGAGAGCGTTTGAATAAAAATATAGCCATTGGTCAACAGTCATTAATACTACATGTTGATAACTATTGACTAATGACCAATGACTCATTTTACTAACATATTATGGCCGTTGACATGAAAATCCCTCCTGTGGGGGAATCGATTACTGAAGTAACCGTTGGCACCTGGTATAAACGCGAGGGTGACCATGTAAAAATGGATGACGTTCTTTGCGGACTCGACTCCGACAAGGCTACGTTTGAATTAACGGCCGAAGCCGATGGTATCCTGCATATTCTGGCGCAGGAGGGCGATGTACTGCCTATCGGTGCCAGTATTTGTACCATCGATGATGGAGGTAGCGCACCGGCACCAGCTGCGCCCGCCGAACCAGCAAAAGCGGAAGCGCCAAAACCAGAAAGTCCAAAACCTGTTGCCGAATCGGCGCCCGCTATACAGTCGGTTGCCGAACCCGCTCAGGCACCCGTTGCCGAAGCGCCAAAACCTGCTGGTGCAAGCGTTGTTGAAATGAAAGTGCCAGCGGTTGGAGAATCTGTAACGGAAGTTACGATTGCCTCCTGGAGCAAGAAAGACGGCGACCAGGTTGTACTCGACGAAGTGCTGTGTGAACTTGAATCCGACAAAGCTACGTTTGAACTGCCCGCTGAAGCGGCCGGGACACTACGTATTGTTGCGCAGGCGGGCGAAACGCTGCCTATCGGTGCTTTGATCGCAAAAATTGAAGTAGGAGCGGGGGCGCCCACACCGGCAGCGCCAACCAATACGCCTGCTCCACAACCGGCTGCCAGTACTCCATCAACTGAAACCCCGGCATCGAACGGGCAAAATGGCTATGCCGCTCATTATCCGTCGCCGGCAGCCGCTAAAATTCTGGACGAAAAGGGTGTTGACGCCCAGCAGGTTCAGGGTTCGGGGGTTGGTGGACGTATTACGAAGGAAGATGCGCTTAAAGCATCACCGGCTCCAGCTCCGGCCGCTCCTGCACCCGCACAGCCAGCGGCTCCCAAGCCTTCGGCACCGGCACCGGCGCCAGCTCCTGTAGCAACAGGCGGTAGCCGGAATCAGCGTCGGGAAAAAATGACTTCGCTGCGTCGGACCATTGCCCGTCGGCTAGTTGCGGTTAAGAATGAAACGGCCATGCTGACTACCTTCAATGAGGTAGACATGAAGCCAATCATGGATCTGCGGAATAAATATAAAGACAAATTCAAAGAGAAAAACGGTGTGGGTCTTGGCTTTATGTCGTTCTTCACGAAGGCCGTTTGTATTGCACTGAAGGATTTCCCCGCTGTTAATGCACAGATTGATGGTGAACAAATCGTTTATAACGATTTCTGCGATATCTCTGTCGCTGTTTCAACGGAACGGGGCCTGGTAGTGCCGGTCATTCGGAATGCCGAGCAATTGAGCTTTGCTGGTATCGAGAAAGAAATTATTCGGCTGGCTGGCTTAGCCCGTGACAATAAGCTGACCATTGAACAAATGACCGGCGGTACGTTCACAATCACCAACGGCGGTGTATTTGGCTCGATGCTGTCAACACCGATCATTAATGCTCCGCAGTCGGCTATTTTGGGGATGCACAACATCGTTGAGCGGGCCGTTGTCATTAATGGCGAAATTGTGGTTCGGCCAATTATGTATCTGGCACTATCCTACGATCACCGGATTATCGACGGGAAGGAGTCGGTTAGCTTCCTTGTCCGTGTGAAGCAAATTCTGGAAGATCCCGCCCGAATTCTGTTCGATATGTAATTGATACGTCTGTTCTTTCAGATGATTTATGAAAACTTCCCGAAAGCTCAACACTTTCGGGAAGTTCTGTTTTAACCCTCTTCCACATAATCCATGTCTTTCGTAAAGGTCTCATCAAGGAAGGCTAAGGCTATCAATGCAACCACCAGCGTAAGTAAGCCGACTGTTAACGCACTGTAAATTGTTCCTAAAGAGGGCTTTAACTGGATGAAAAGCGCACTAAGCGGGATAGTGGCGCCCCGCACAAAATTTGGAATCGTAGTAGCAACGGTTGCCCGGAGGTTCGTGCCAAACAATTCGGCCGCGATTGTCACAAATAGCGTCCAGTACCCATTCGCGAAGCCGAGGCAAACACAAACAGCGTAAAACAGCGTCAGATCGCTTACGGGAGCAAGCAGATAGACAAGCATAAACACTAAGGAAAGCAGCATAAATAACCGGATAACGCGCTTCCGGCTTTGAAGATACTGGCTCAGAAAACCGCTGACCAGATCGCCCAGCACCTGCCCCGAAAAACTTAACATGACGGCTTTGCCTGCGACAACAGGCTCGCTTAACCCAAGCGCTTTTCCAAACTCTGGCGAGAATGTGATTAAGATGCCCACTACAAACCAGATGGGGAGGCCAACCAATACACACTGAACGTATTTGGCCAATCTTGTCTTGCTGGAAACAAGCATAAATACGTTGCCACGTGTTAAAGCTCGCTGTTTAGTTTTCGTAAAAATCTTCGATTCGAGAACGTTGACGCGTAAAATGAGCAGCAGAAGTCCCATACCTCCTCCCATAAAATAAGAGATACGCCAATCGAATAAATCAGCAACAAAATACGCCAGAATAGCACCGAGCACACCCATCGTCGCTACGAGAGTAGTGCCGTATCCTCGAATTTCTTTGGGGAGAATTTCCGTAACCAACGTAATGCCCGCTCCTAATTCGCCAGCCAGCCCAATGCCAGCTATAAACCGAAGCAGCGCGTACTGATTGAGCGACGTAACAAAACCGTTGGCAATATTGGCCAGCGAATAGAGCAGTATGGAGCCGAACAGCACGGAGAGCCGACCTTTTTTATCACCCAATACTCCCCACAAAATTCCGCCAATCAGCAAACCCGCCATTTGGGAATTCAACAGAAGAATACCTTCGCTCAACAGCCTGTCTCCTTCAACGCCTAGTGCTTTCAGGCTGGGAACACGTACTACGCTAAATAGAAACAGGTCGTACATATCCACCAGATAGCCAAGAGCCGCTACCATTACCGGAATTTGCAGAAGCTGACTTAAAATAGAGCGGTTTTGAGTATCAGGTTCAGGCGTTAAAACGGGCTTCATAAGTAGGGATTTAGGACTTGGCAACAACTTCCCGAAAGTTTATAACTTTCGGGAAGTCTGTTAAACGACTACACCTTTTCGGGAACGACAAACGGTGCCCGGTATTTGCGGGTAAGCATCTGGTTGGCTTCTTTGTCGCCAACGAATACTTCGTTTTTTGGGTCGAAATGCAGCGTACGGCCTAATCGATAGGCAATGTTGCCGAGGTGCGCAATCCCGGAGGCCAAATGAGCCGTTTCGACCGGGCCATTCTGTTTGGATTTATCCCGTGCCCGAACCGCTTCAATAAAGTTGGCGTAGTGATCACCACCGGCCTTACGGGCTGGACCAGGTGTACGTTCTTTCCCTAAAAAGGTCTTATAATCATCGTAGCCATTGATGACCATATAACCTTTATCGCCATAAAAGAGATTGCCAATTTCAACGCCATCTTCTTTATTAGTCATCCACGGACGTACTTCAAACTGAATAACTTTTCCTTCTTTGGGGTATTTATAAACGGATGTGAGCGTTTCGGGGGTCTCCTTGCAATCGTTCCAGAGGAATTTGCCACCGGCCGACGTAATCTCTTCAGGAAAGCCTACGTCAAGACCCCACATACAAAGGTCGGTTTCGTGAATACCCTGATTCCCAATATCGCCGTTGCCGTAATCCCAGAACCAGTGCCAGTTGTAGTGGACGTAGTTTTTGCTAAACTCTTTTTCCTGGGCGGGGCCCTGCCACATGTTCCAGTTTAACTCGGATGGAACAGGTGATTTTCCTTTATCGCCAATATCGGGCCGCCATTTGTAGACCAGCCCACGGGCCATATACACTTTACCAATCAGGCCATCGCGCAGGTGTTTGATCGCTTCCTGAATTGCGGCTGAACTTCGCAACTGTACGCCGTGCTGAACAATGCGATTGTAGCGGGTAGCAGCCTCAACCAGTTTTCGGCCTTCGTGCAGATTATGGGCACCCGGCTTTTCGACGTATACGTCTTTACCTGCCTGGCACGCCCAGATAGCCGCCAGCGCATGCCAGTGGTTGGGTGTGGCAATGCTCACGGCATCAATGTTTTTATCGTCGTAGACCTGCCGTAAATCGGCCATCGTCTGGACTTTTTTGTTGTATTTCTTTTCGAATTCTGCCGCACCCGCCTGTAATACGTTGCTATCAACGTCGCAGAGCGTGGCCACTTCTACGTCTTTTTGTTTGGAAAAGCCCTGAATATGATCTTTCCCTCGCCCGTTGATCCCGATTACCGCCACCCGAACCCGGTCGTTGGCTCCAAATGCACTCGCTGGAATATAAGTGGGCAGACCAATGACGGCCAGAGACCTTACGGCTGCGGATCTAATAAACTCTCTTCGAGATTCGTTTGAACTGTCCATGAGTGATTATTGGGTTTAGGAGAGAAAAATAAATGGATAATGGATGTTCACTATACATTTTTCATTATGCATTAATCAACCTTCTGTAAAGGGGATGACTGGGTAAAAACTAATCGGAAATCATGGCCTGATTATCAAAATCTTACAAACGCGGCAGAGTCATACCTCCGTCGACCATGATAACCTGCCCCGTCGAATAGGGAAAGTCGCCACGGGCGAGTGATGCAACTGCCCGCCCGACGTCGTCTGGGAGCCCCCAACGTTTCTGTACACATAAGCCATTGGCAATTAACGTATCATATTTGGCCGTTACGCCCGCTGTCATATCGGTTTGGATTATACCCGGTCGAACCTCATAAACCGGAATGTCGAATTCGCCGAGTCGGGCAGCAAACAATTGGGTGGCCATACTCAAGCCTGCTTTGGCTACGCAATATTCTCCCCGATTGACGGAGGCAACTGTAGCCGAAACTGATGATACGTTGATGATGCAGCCCGCAAAAGCTGTACTGGTCTTTTTCTGTTCGATCATCCAGTTGGCAGCCGCCTGGGTCAGAAAATACGCTCCCTGTAAATTAGTGGCCAGTACGTGTTGAAAGCTTTCTTCGGTGGCTTCCAGAATATCACGACGTTCTTTTGGCGCTACACCCGCGTTATTGATCAGTACGTTCAATCGCCTAAAATGCCGCTTTATTTCCGCCAGTATGCCTCCCCGATCTGCCTGAGAAGCGATGTCGCCGGGGCAGTAGATCACTTCGGCACCTAATTCACGTAATCTGTTTAAGGGTTCTGTAACTAATGCTTCGGGCCGGACGCCGTTTATGGCCAGGTCGAAGCCGCTCTTGGCCAGGCACTCAGCGACGCCATACCCAATGCCCCGGCTTCCGCCCGTTATCAATGCAACTCGTTTCATCGTTGGTATGTCGGCTTTCTAAAGTCGACACTGGTTTTAATTGAATAGATATCAGGTTTGAGAAAACGACAGCACAGATAGGGATCAGAGAATCAGTCACCGGCTGCTATAAGCTATCTTTAATTACCTTAAGCTGCTCGGCTTCGGGGCTTTTTTTGTAGAGTGTATCCAGCGGATAACAACCCGAAATGAGGCCGTTACGTGGTGCCGTCGTGCAATCCGAAAAGGTGCGGCAAATGTGGTTTCGGACCAGTGCCCGACCCGCGAGCATATCGGCAGGCATCGTCGGGTAGGATAATACCATCCGTCCAAAACCGATACTGTCGGCCATGCCATTCCGCAACACGTACTGCGCTACGTTGGGAAGCCATTCCTGTAAGTAAGAATACCCTGACCCTATGATTACCAGTTCAGGGAAAGCCTGTTTCAGCTCGTTTGTTACGTCTATTTGCCGCTTTACCCCGAGCAGTGGGTCTTCAGGAGGAAGGTACCCATCGGATGGGGGAAAAGCGCCGGTCGCATCAGGTGTGGATTATAATAAGGGCTGCCACCCGTTATGCACACAAGCTGGATACCCAGTGATTCGGCCAGCGAGAGGAAGGCTTTCGTTTCAGTCAGATCGATTCCCAGGCCGTTGGGTTGTCCTCCAAACGCATAGGAGTATGACGCTGCCGATTCAGGAATACCCGTACCAACAGGACCTTTCTTGAAGGGAAGCATATCAAACGCGCTCAGCCGAATCCCGATTTCCAGACCCGGTGCTGCTTGCCGGATACCCGAAACGATATTCTGCAGATAGCGCGTTCGATTCTCGAAAGAGCCACCGTAACGCCCTTCCCGGCTCACGGCGCTCAGGAACTCGTGGCCCAGATAACCGTGACAGTGCTTTACGTCTACAAAATCAAATCCAGCTTTCTGCGCCAGTACCGCAGCTTCTACGTACTGCTCGATAATCTGGTCGATGTCTTCATCCGTGAGAACCGGATAGTCGGCGGGCATGCCAAACTTACCGTTTAGAAACGGGTGGCTATAAAGAATTTTCGACTCGAATGTTTTATGGCTTTTGGGTTTACAAAAACGCCCTGAATGCGTAAGCTGAAGACCAATCAACAAGTCGTCCGTTTTTCCGAAGGCTTCCGCATGGTCGTTAAGCAGCGATTGCCGCAGATCAACGAAGTCTGGAAACGTTTTTGTATTGATAACCAACTGATTCGGATTGGCTTTTCCCGAATGACAAACGGCTACTGCTTCGCAACCGAACAGAAGTTTGGCCCCACTGACAGCAAATTTTTTCCAGCGATTTCGTGTAAATTCGGTTGGGCGTCCGTCTGTCGTCCCATCCCAGCCTTCCATGGGCAAAATACAAAGACTGTTGCCAATCCGTTTGCCCGATTTAAGCTGAATAGGGCGGTTGAAGGGACTTTCACCGGGAGGCAACAGGGTTTCGTCAAACGGCAGGTCGATGTTGTTCGTTTCCAGATAATTCCGCAGGTCAGTAGCCGTTTTCAACTGGGCCATCCTGGGAAACTGGGGTTTGTATTTCTCACTCATTGCGGCAGGCAGTTAAAGAAAGTGTAGTACGGCTCGTTACGGATAATACGTTGCAAATACAGTGCGACTTCGCGGATATGGTAGTCGCCCCACATACTCGATTCGCCATTGGCAATCTTACTGCCGGGTGGTACGTAGTCCCAGCCATTGGGTTGGTGATAAATTGAGTGCAGAAGCAATCCCTGATGATCGGAACCAGTGCTCAGATAAGGCTCAGCGAGTAATGTATCAACAACCGTCAACCCCGCCTGATAATATCGTTTCCCGGCATCGGTCTGTCCTTTATTCGTCAGATACGTACCTAATCGCAAAAGGCCCTGAGCGCCAATAGCGGCTGCTGAACTGTCGACGGGTTCGAAGTCATTGTAAGGGTCAGCCGGGCGGTTTAGGTAATCACCCAGACGGTGCAGGTTTGGCGCACCTGTATCCCAATACGGAATGCCATCTGTAGGTGTATGTTCAATGTAAAAATCGCAGGTTGCTATAGCTGCTTTCAGCATGTAGGCTTCAATCGTTGAGCGTCCGCCAAACGGCTCAAGTTCAGCCTCATCGCGGGTGGTCAACCATTCCAGCTCCTCCGCAAAACCACACATAGCCCAGGCAAGTCCCCGTGTCCAGGTTGTAAATCCTGAATAGCCCTGTTGCGAATTCAGGGCATCGGAAATTACCGTCTTTTACATTGAAAACGCTTTCGTGAGCGGTACGCCCCCACAAATCGTACGAATCACGACCTTCCCCGTAAAAGACCGAGTAGTCGGCCGTAGCCTTGATGTGCTGCAGCGCTCGTTCCAGTAAATTGATTTTTGCGTCACCTTCCCCCTGAAATACGTGACCGAGTGCGTGACTCAGTACGAGGGCACGGCAGGAACGAATCGTATCGACAAAAAGCGAGTGTGGTCCATTAAAGGAGCTAATAAACCCGCCGTTTTTTATACTTGTCCAGCGACTGGCCTGTACGGCGCCGGAGATTTTCAGGGCTAGTTCATAAAAATTCTTTTCCCACTCATTGTCTGGGATTTTTCCTTCCCGCATTAATCGCAGTAAGTTGCCATACGTACTGACATTGTTGAAGCCGTGGTCATGCACACCGATGTGGCTGATGTGAGGAGCCATCACAGCAAGCGTTTTCTGACGGCCTGTTTCCAGAAAATCTGTATCATTTGTGGCATCGAATTGCAAAATAGCCGAACCAAACTGGAAGCCCTGGGTCCATTCTGTCCAGCCTCGTGTGGTGTATTTTCCCGCAACCGTAAAGACGGGCGAGCCTTTCGTTACGTCGTACTCTTTGTCGATCAGGTTGATTTTCTGGCCGGATAATCCCCAGAAGCGATCAAGTTTGGTAGTAAGGTCAGTAGTCTGTAAGGAATTATTAATCTGCATACTTCAGGAACGGCTGCGTTTGGCGATTTCCTTCCTAAAGGGCAGTTAATACGTTCTACTACTGTTAGGGGCCTGCATCATAAAAAAGCCGCACCTAATTGAGCAGGTGCGGCTTTTATTGGCGATCGCCAATTAGGCTATTCTTTGATCAGGCTTACGCCCCCCATGACAGCCGGTTGCGGAATACCCATGAGTTGCAGAATGGTAGGCGCAATGTCGGCAAGTTTCCCATCTTTCAATTCGGGATGGTAATCTTTATCCACCAGAATACAGGGCACCAGGTTAATGGTATGCGCTGTATTGGGCGTACCGTCGTCATTAACCATATACTCGGCATTGCCATGATCGGCGATGATGATCGTTGTATAGCCGTGCTCCAGAGCCGTTTCCGTGACAGCTTTTGCGCAGGCATCCGCTGTTTCGGCCGCTTTTACCACAGCCTCAAATACGCCTGTGTGACCTACCATGTCGGTATTGGCAAAATTCAGGCAAATGAAATCAGCCTCTTCTTTTTCCAGTTCAGGAATAATAGCGTTCCGAATATCGTAGGCCGCCATTTCGGGAATCTGGTCGTAGGTTTTAACCGGTATGGTTATTTCTACACCGCGGTCATCGCGGATAACCATTTCTTTTGGAGACGGACAAAGCAGCCGTTTTTCACCGGGAAACGGCTCTTCGCGGCCGCCGGAGAAAAAGAACGTAACGTGCGGATATTTCTCTGTCTCGGCAATCCGGATCTGCTTTCGACCTACACTAGCGACCACTTCGCCCAGCGTTTTTTCCAGATTATCTTTATCGAAAATAACCTTAACGCCGACAAACTCGCTATCGTAGTTTGTCATGGTAATGTAATCCAGCGCCAGTTTTTTCATGCCCTGCTCCGGAAAATCCTTCTGCGTCAGGGCCTGCGTGATTTCGCGGCCACGGTCGGTTCGGAAATTAAAACAAAGCACTACGTCGCCTTCCTCAATTACGGCCACTGGCGAACCATCGGCTTTAGCCACGATAATTGGCTTGATGAATTCATCGGTCACATCCGCGTCATAGGATTCCTGTAAGGCTTTCGTTACATCTGCTGGTGCTATTTTAGTGCCTATACCGTTAACCATAGCGTCGTAGGCGATTTTCACCCGCTCCCAGCGATTGTCGCGGTCCATGGCATAATAACGCCCGATAACACTGGCGATCTGCCCGGTTGTCTCAGCCATGTGCGCCTGAACCTCGCTGATGTAGCCAATGCCCCCCTTCGGATCGGTATCGCGTCCATCGGTAAAGGCATGAACAAATACGTTGGTCAGTTCGTGAGCGTGCGCTATGGATAGCAATCCTTTGAGGTGGTCGATATGAGCATGAACGCCACCATCGGAAACGAGCCCAATGAAATGAACCTTTCTGCCGCTGGTTTTGGCGTAATTCAGCGCATCGACCAGAACGGGCTCCTTGTCGAGGGTATGTTCTTCAACTGCCTTATTAACCTTCACTAAATCCTGATACACAACCCGACCTGCGCCAAGGTTCATATGACCTACTTCAGAATTGCCCATTTGACCGGCGGGCAGCCCAACCGCCAATCCCGATGCTTCGAGCCTACTGTTTGGGTATTTAGGATATAGGGAGTTTATAAAGGGCGTGTGCGCTGCTTCAATAGCCGAAACTTCGGGCTTCAGCGGAATACCCCAACCATCGAGAATGATGAGAATGACTTTCTTATTCATAGGTTCAAATTGTGAATGAGTGAATGAGCGAATGAGTGATTGAGTGAATGAGCCAAATCAGGCGTTTTTTATTCAATCACTTATTCGCTCATTCACAATTTGAAGTTTATGCTGTTGCACTAAATAGGTTAATAATTGGCGGCAGCAACGTACTGTAATCTGATAAACCTCTTCAAAAACGTCGGGGCCTTCGTAATACGGGTCTGGTACGTCGGGTTCGTCGCTAACATCGGGATCAAATTCCCGTAGCAGAAAAATCGTGTCGTTCGTGTAAAGACCTGTGCTACGGTAGTTGAGTTTTTCAAGCGCTTCAAGGTTTTTTTCGTCCATCGCCACGAAGTAATCGAACAAGGCCAGATCTTCCCCGATCAGGCGCCGGGCACGATGCGTAAGCGTAAGGCCATGTTCCAGTGCATTTTCGCGGGTACGTCGGTCGGGCAGGCTGCCAATGTGGTAAGACGATGTCCCGGCTGAGTCGCAACTGATCTGTTTATCGAATCCGGCTTCAGCCACCAACTGTCTAAAAACGCCCTCCGCCACCGGTGAACGGCAGATGTTACCCAAGCAAACGAAGAGAACAGAGATCATAATGATGAATGCTGAATAATGAGTGATCTTGATAAATCATTATTCAGCATTTATAATTCATAATTACTTTTCCAACGGTTCATTGTGTTCATCCACGATGACAAAAACGTCTTCTTCGGGGCGTTTCATCAAATACTTTTCCCGGGCAAACTTTTCGCGAAGCTGATCATTACCCAGTACTTCCTTCCGCTCCGTTTGCACAGCTTTAATTCGTTCCTGATAGTATTTGGCTTTTCCATCCAGCTCATGCAGCTTCCACCAGTTCCGAATTTGAGTGGGCAGATCGTTTGCGTCAAAAAACGTCATCCAGATCAACAGGCCCAAGCCTGAAGCGACGTAGAAGTTCCGACCGTACTGGAGCAGCTTTTGTAGCATGATGATGAATGATGAATGATAAATGATGAGTGATGAATGACCCTGATAAACCATTCATCACTCATCTTTTATCATTCATCATTAGTTAAAACTTTAGTCCTGGGAAATAAGCCGTTTCGCCCAACTCCTCCTCAATACGGAGCAACTGGTTGTATTTCGCCATCCGGTCAGAGCGCGAAGCCGAACCCGTCTTGATTTGGCCGGTGTTGAGCGCTACGGCCAGATCAGCAATGGTGGCATCTTCGGTTTCGCCCGAACGGTGCGACATGATGTTTTTGTAGGAATTCCGTTTTGCCAGATTTACCGTGTCGATGGTTTCGGTCAGCGAGCCAATCTGGTTTACTTTCACCAGAATAGCGTTGGCAATGCCTTTATCGATCCCTTCCTGAAGACGCGTTACGTTGGTTACGAACAGGTCATCCCCAACTAGCTGCGTTTTATTGTCTTTCAACAGGTCGGTTTGTGCTTTCCAGCCATCCCAGTCATCTTCGGCCATCCCATCTTCAATCGACAGAATTGGGTATTTGCCCACCCATTCTTTCCAGAAACCTGCCATTTCCGATGAGGTCAGTTTGTCGCCGGTTGATTTTTTGAAGTGATACACACCGGTTTCGGCATCATAAAACTCCGATGAAGCGGCATCCATTGCAATCCAGACGTCTTCGCCCGGACGGTAGCCTGCTTTCTCAATAGCCTGAATAATGGTTTGAATGGCCTCGTCGTTCGATTTAATGTTAGGAGCAAAACCACCTTCGTCGCCTACGTTGGTCGCTAAGCCCATTTTTTTCAGTACGCCTTTGAGCGTATGGAAAATCTCGGTGCCCATCCGGAGTGCTTCTGAAAAGCTTGACGCGTTGGCGGGCATAACCATAAATTCCTGAAAATCGATAGAGTTATCGGCATGTGAACCACCGTTCAGGATGTTCATCATCGGCACGGGCAACGTATTGGCATTCACACCACCGATGTACCGATAAAGGGGTAAACCGGCTTCCTGAGCGGCTGCTTTCGCAACGGCCAGCGATACGCCCAGAATGGCATTCGCCCCTAATTTGCCTTTATTAGACGTCCCGTCTAGCTCCAGCATAATTTTATCAATCATGCTTTGCTCGAAGATCGAAATGCCAACTAGTTCCGGGAAAATCAATTCGTTAACATTCGAAACGGCTTTCAGGACGCCCTTGCCCATATACACCTTTTTGTCGTCATCGCGGAGTTCGACCGCTTCGTGGGTGCCTGTCGATGCGCCCGAGGGAACGGCCGCCCGGCCCAGAAAACCAGTTTCAGTGCGAACGTCTACTTCGACGGTTGGGTTGCCCCAAGAATCCAGAATTTGCCGGGCATGAATGCTTTGGATGGTACTCATTGGAGAGAATAAAAAGGATTGATAACAAACGATTCTATTTTGTGGGTTTGACTACCAAGCAATTAGGCAAAGCAGCTAACCAGCCGCAAAGTAACAAAATACAGGGCAAAACTTTTAGAGGAGCGACGGAAAAGACGACAGGCAAGTGCGTGACCAGCCCAATAATTTAATGTCAATAAAGACCTGAAACAGAAGTTATCAGAAAATGTTGTCTATTTGTGTGCTTTTACAACGCCACCAAACCACTATAATTTATGCGAGGTCTATTATATTTTCTGCTGTTTTTGTTGATCGTTTTTGGCGCACTCTACGCGCTGACAGGCTGGAGCTATAGTGATGGCGAACGGGCGGGAACTGTTTCCAAGTTTAGTCGCCGGGGGTTCGTCTTTAAAACCTATGAAGGCGTATTGAATGTAGGCGGCTTTTCGGGTGAGACGGGTTCATTAACACCCCAGTATTTCGATTTTTCAGTAAGCGATGAAGCCGTGGCAGCCCAGGTAACGCAGGCCGTTAAGACGGGCCAGCGGGTAACCCTGCACTACGAAGAAAAGATTTTGAAATTCCCTTGGAACGGCGAGACGAAATACTATATCACGGGCGTCGAATTCGTTGGACCGCCGGTACGTCCCTATGGCGATTCGTCGGCCTATCCAGGCTATCAGCCGGGTCAAACTCAGCCTGCTCAGCCGCAACAGACACAGCCGCAAAGCCAGCAGCCAGCACCGGCTCAGCAGCCCGCATCCGCCGATTCGACACTGTAAATAAGAAAGGATTCGATTCTTTAGTAAACGATTGATAGTCAGGGTATTTTTTGGGTGATTTTAATCGGTTGCCAACAAGAAGAAGATAACCTGCAAATGCCCCAACTATTTTCAAAAACCCTTTGGTAATCTGCCCATTTTTGGGTAATTTTATCTGTTTAAACAACCATCCTAACATGGCAAAATCAGATACGGCGCAAGCCACAGCATCTGCTAATGACAGTAAATTAAAAGCCCTTCAAACGACCATCGAGAAACTTGACAAAGCGTTCGGTAAAGGCACAGTAATGCGCCTGAGCGAAAGCAAAGTTGTTGATGTTCCGGTTATTTCGACCGGCTCGCTGGGTTTGGATTTAGCCCTCGGTATCGGTGGCGTACCCCGTGGTCGTATTGTTGAAATCTACGGCCCTGAATCATCCGGTAAAACCACGCTGACGATGCACTGCATCGCTGAAGCGCAGAAAAATGGCGGACTGGCCGCTTTCATAGATGCCAAGCACGCCTTCGACCGGGTTTATGCCGAAAAGCTGGGTATCGATACCAAAAACCTGCTGATCTCGCAGCCTGACAATGGAGAACAGGCTCTCGAAATTGCCGAACACCTGATTAGCTCGGGTGCTATTGATATCATTGTTATTGACTCAGTAGCCGCACTGGTCCCAAAAGCCGAAATTGAAGGCGAAATGGGTGAGAGCAAAATGGGTCTGCAGGCTCGTCTGATGTCGCAGGCACTACGGAAACTGACCGGTACAATCAACAAAACGGGTTGCTGCTGCATTTTCATCAACCAGTTACGGGAGAAAATCGGGGTTATGTTCGGTAATCCTGAAACAACAACGGGTGGTAATGCCCTGAAGTTCTATTCGTCGGTTCGTCTGGACATTCGCCGTATTGGCCAGATTAAAGAAGGTGCCGACAACGTAGTAGGTAACCGTACGAAGGTGAAAGTGGTTAAGAACAAATTGGCCGCTCCTTTCAAAGTTGTTGAGTTCGACATTATGTACGGTCAAGGTATATCGAAAGTTGGTGAAATACTCGACCTGGCTGTTGAAATGGAGATTGTCAAGAAATCAGGTTCCTGGTTCTCGTATGGCACCAGCCGTCTGGCACAGGGCCGTGATGCCGTTAAGGAATTACTTCTCGATAATCCTGAACTGATGGCTGAGCTTGAAGGTAAAATTCGGGCTAAGATTGCTGAAGATGATGACGCTCTGCTTGATCCTGTTCTAGAAGGCACCGAAGCCGACGATGAAGGCTTGCTGGACGATTAATTCATTTTTGTAGTAACGAATCTCGAGATTCGGCTGTATGAAAAAAGGGTAGCTGGTTATTAATCAGTTACCCTTTTTTTATGTATGTATGTACGTCCTGGGGATTTAGCGAAGCACTGGCTTCAACTGAGATCAGTAGTTAGCTATTTCTCAGCCGAAGCTTCGGTGCTACGTTCAATCTATCTGTTTTCGAGCGAGATAAATTCCCGCAACGTAGCGCCTGTATAGATCTGACGGGGGCGGCCGATGGGCTCTTTTTGTTCACGCATTTCTTTCCATTGCGCAATCCAGCCCGGCAGACGGCCAATGGCAAACATGACCGTGAACATATTGGTTGGAATGCCAAGCGCCCGATAAATAATACCCGAATAGAAATCAACGTTCGGGTACAGTTTGCGCTGAATGAAATAGTCATCATGCAGGGCAGCTTCTTCCAGTCCTTTTGCGATCTCCAGAACAGGGTCGTTGACGCCCAGCTTACTCAGTACGTCGTCAGCGGCTTTCTTGATGATTTTGGCGCGAGGGTCAAAGTTTTTGTAAACACGGTGCCCAAAACCGAATAGCCGGAAACCGGTGGTTTTGGCATTTTTAGCCATGTCTACGTATTTCGATACGTCGCCACCATCAGCTTTGATGGCCTCAAGCATCTCGATTACCTCCTGGTTGGCGCCACCGTGGAGCGGACCCCACAATGCGCTGATTCCGGCAGAAATCGAGGAATAAATATTTGCCTGTGATGAACCTACGAGCCGAACCGTAGAGGTTGAACAGTTTTGCTCATGGTCAGCGTGAAGAATCAGCAATACGTTCAAGGCTTCGACAACAACCGGATCAACTTTATAGTCCTCAACCGGTAGCGAGAACATCATATTCAGGAAGTTCGGAATGTAATCGAGCTGGTTTTTGGGGTAATTCATGGGATGGCCCAACGCCCGCTTGTAAGACCACGTAGCAATCGTTGGTAATTTGGCCAGTAACCGAATGATGTGTAAGTCCGTTTTGTCCTCTTCCTTACCACTTTCCAGATCAGGATAAAAAGCACTCATGGCGCTTACCAACGAAGCCAGAACCCCCATTGGGTGCGCTTTCACCGGAAAACCGTCAAAGATTTTCCGCATGTCTTCGTTGACCAATGTATGCCGCCGAATCGACGTTTCGAACTTCGCATACTCATCTTTGGTAGGTAACTCGCCGTAAATAAGCAGATAAGCGACTTCCAGAAACGATGCTTTTGCCGCCAGGTCTTCAATCGCGTAACCGCGATATTGCAGGATGCCCTGTTCACCATCTAAGAATGTAATGGCGCTTTTGGTGGCACCGGTATTTTTATAACCCCGGTCTAACGTAACGTAGCCGGTCTGATCACGAAGATTCGAGATGTCGAAGGCTTTTTCATGTTCAGTTCCCTCCAAAGTCGGGAATGAATAGGACTTACCATCGACCGTTAATTCAGCGGTATTAGCCATAAAAACAGGGTATATTTAATCAGGGGTAATGAATTAGGGTCAAGCGGGTTGTTCTGCTGAACAGAAATCGTCGCGCTTCCATACGGACGAGTCCACCGCACCGGCGAACCGGCCGGGCGAAATTAGCCCAAAAATCCAAACGACGAATGAAATTGTTGTAAAAAAGGCGTATTACGGTTTTATTAACATGTGAAGGAAAGATTGTACAGTAAATTTTTGCGTTAACGCTTATAAAAAATCCCGCCTTTCATAACGATTCGAACCCGTTGCAAATCAGCTATAGTCTTACCCGGATCGCCGTCTACAGCTACCAGATCAGCGAGTAAACCCGGCCGGATACGCCCGCGGTCGCTTAAGTGAAATACGTCTGCATTAACAGAGGTAGCCGACCGCAACACATCAATGGGCTTCATGCCGTAATCGACCATCATAACCAGTTCGCGAGCGTTATCACCATGGGTAAACACGCCTACATCACCTCCGGCACAGATGATTACACCAGCGTCGAGCGCTTGTTTAAACGTTATCCGTTTTTGCTTTAAGCGTTCTGGTTCAGGATCTGTTCCTTTTTCCAGCCACGGTACTGGCTAACAGCATCCCCAGCCGCTAAGGTCGGACAGAGAGCTGTACCGTATTGCTTCATCAGTGCGAATATCTCAGGCGTACCGGCATCGCCATGTTCAACCGTCTCGCAACCGCCCAGAATAGCGCGTCGCATTCCCTCAGCCGTACTGGCATGGGCCACTACAGCCCGGCCACTGCTTTTGGCTACCTCCACAATTAGCTTAATCTCCTCGATGGTGTAAGTCGGACGCGCTTCGGCCATCAGTCCCCAACGATAATCTGCATAGATTTTTATGGCATCCGCTCCCTTGCCAATTTGCCGACGTACCGCTTTAATTAACGCATCCTGCCCATCGGCTTCTTCCGCTCCCTGCGGAATATCAATATCCGCGCTAAATCCTTTGGGAGCGTAACTGCCCGTTGCAATGAGCGCACGCGTCACGATCACCATGCGGGGACCGGGTATAACGCCTTGATTGATAGCCTGTTTAAGACCAACATCATCGTAATCAGCGCCTTCCGTACCCAGATCGCGCACGGTCGTAAAGCCAGCCATCAATGTTTTCTGGGCATGAACCGTGGCTCTGGCCACACGTAATGAGCGCGCTTCTTTCAGAACCTGATCGTCCCAGGGCGTCTCGTTATACGGATGCAGCAGCAAATGCGAATGGCCCTCAATCAATCCAGGCATTAACGTTGTTCCTTTAAGATCGACGATTTCAGCGCCATCGGCTGCCACACCGTTTGCCGGGCCGACTGCGTCTATTTTATCGCCTTTTACACGTACCGCCCAGTTCTCATGAAAGGTCTCCCCATCAAAAACACGGTCTGGTCGGAGTATATAGGTACCCGGTAAGCTGCTGGTTGATTGGCCCGTCTTAGTAGCCTGAGAAAATAGTTGGATATAAGGTTGAACCCATAGTACGCATACTAAAATTAATCTACCCAAAGTCATTGCCATCAGCGTTAATTCATAAACGTTATTGAAGATAGTCGAATTATGGAGCATATTACGCAGGAAGTAGTCATCTTCTGAATTATCGGTGCTTATATTTGACAGTAAATCGTGTTGCGAAACCTGCTTATGATCGTTGATGCAGACTCTACGTATCAATCGCCTTCTCAACCGCAACGATGGCATCGGGCGTTAGGCATCCGACCGGAGGAAGGGAGAACGGTACGTTTATTCTTTATTCATAACTTTTTGCTGGGCATTGGTACTATCCTCATTTATGTAGCAGCCAATGCCATTCTGCTTGAAAATAACCCCGAAACCAGCTTACCCGTTGCCTACATAGCATCGGCTGTGGGTATGATATGCGTGGGTCGGCTGTATGCATATTTTGAGCATCATTTAGGATTACAGACGCTGGCCATACGGGTTCTGTTAACGGCGGTTGTGATGACCGTAGTGGTGGCTATTCTGGTACTGGTTGGCCATTCCGTAGCGGCTGCGGTGGCGATCATGACCGGCTACCGAATCATCTACCTACTCACGAATCTCGAATTCTGGGGTGTTTCGGCGGTGGTTTTCGATACGCGGCAGAGCAAGCGATTGTTTAGCGTAATTAGTTCCGGCGACATGCCAGCCAAGGCGTTGGGCGCGATTCTGGCCGCTCTGGTTCACGCACACGACGACGTAATACGCCTGCTGATGGTAGCTTTCGGGACGTTTCTGGCCGCTCTGTACGTCCTACACCTGACCATTCAATCGCACGATGTACATGCTCCCCACCGCTCCGACCGGGCTATTGGCCGCGAACCGTCGCGGTTGATCGGTAAGCGATTTGGTGGGAGCGAACTGATTTTTTATATGTGCCTGAGTCTGGCCCTATTAGCCGCTGTAGGGACTGAAATCGAGTACAATTTTTTCATCAACGTAAAGCATCGCTTTCATAATCAGACCGACGTTATCCGGTATGTCAGCTACGTACTGGCCTTGACTTATGGAGTGGCCATGCTGGTTAAGCTCCTGATGTCGCGCCAGGTACTCGACCGGTTTGGTATCCAGCCCTCGCTGGTTGTATTGCCCTGGGTTGCGCTGATTGGCCTGGCGGGATTAACGATTCTACATCTGGTTGCCACAACAGAAACTGTTTTGCTGATTTATTTCTGTGCGCTGTACCTTGTTTTCGAGGTAGCACGCCGGGCGCTGTTTGATCCTGTTTTTCTGGTATTATTTCAGCCGCTACTGCCTCCACAGCGGCTCAAGGGGCACACACTGGCAAAAGGACTGTATGAACCCATCGGCTTAGGCATTGCGGGCGTCTTGATCGCTTTGCTTCATGCAACTCTGGAGTCGGGTGTACCGCTGGTATGGATCGGACTAATGGCAGGAGCCATCTGGCTACTCCGTCATACCTATAAAAAATACCTGCTCGAACTAAATGATGCTATTGGCCGTCGGTTTCTGGAGCGTGATCAACTGGCCATGCCTGTAACTGCCCAGGCAAGTCTGGTTCGTCAGTTACAAAGTACTCGCACCGACGACGTACTGACCGCCATTGGCTGGCTCGACGCGCACAATCCGACAGAATTGGGGCAACAGATCCCATCGCTGTTGACCCATGCTGATGTGAGCGTTCGTCGCCGAACCCTGGCTGCGGCCGGACGAGTAAACCAGGCCCTGCCAGTACGTCAGCTGACTCATATTGCGCTGGCCGATGAGGAACCGTCACTCCGCCAGCAGGCTGCCTATTTACTAGGTAGACGGATAAACGTTGAAGCCGCTGAACTGGCTCCGCTCATTAACCACAGTGATCTGAACATTCGGCGAGGGGCCATTCAGGGCGTACTGGAATTAAATCCGCACGACAATGCTGCGCAGGCAAAACTGCGTCAGTTGGTTAATGATGCTAATCCAGCAAATCAGCAAATAGCCCTGAACCTGATCGGGACATTACGACTGAATGATTTTGCGACTCTGGTGAATCAGCGATTAACTAGTTCGGATAGTGGCGTCTCAAAAGCGGCCATTCTAGCCGCCGGCCGGTTATCGGATACAAGCCTGACGCAGTATTTATTAAGCAATATTGCCGACAAAAGCATCGGGCGGACCGTAACGCAGGCGCTGAAAGCGCGCGGGACAGAAATAATTCCAGCGTTGCGCAAGATGTGGCACACAACTACCGATCGGTTGGTTATGGAACGTATTGCAGCCATCAGCGGGGCTATCAACACTCCCGAAAGTCGGCAGTTGCTGAATGAAATGGCGCAGAATCCTGATCTGCTGGTTCGGAGTGCTGCTCTGCGGGCGTTACGCCACTTCAATAATGAACCAGCTGATGACCCTATGTTTCGGGCGCTGGTACACGAGGAAGTACGGTTTGCCCAGCGGCTTCTGCACGGTAGCCTGACCGATGCTGAGCTAACCGAAACCCTTGATTATGAGCTGTCGGTGCTGATTCAGCGGTTGTTCGATATATTGACTCAGCTGTATGACTCCGATACAATTGCCGGGGCCAGACTCGGCATCGGGCATCCGGCACGCGAACGCCGGGCCAATGCGCTCGAAATGCTGGATAATCTGATTCCCAGAGATACGTACCAGACGCTCCAGGTGTTGGTCGATGACCTGCCCCGGTCAGAAAAAGTGCGTATTCTTGACGACGAACTTGGTACGTTTGATGATCCTGAACCCATTCGGGCATTTATTCTACGACTGGGGGAAACCGCTTTTTCCGACTGGACAGTTAGCGTTGCACTGCGTGGCCTTCCTGCTCATGAAGCGAAGATGGCTCAACAGGCGTTAGCTGCTCAATTTACCACTTTATCACCCTTGCTCATGAGCCACCCATCCCATTCAACCGATCAAATTTCTGCGTATGACCGGGTACTACTACTGGCTCAAACCAGTTTGTTTTCCCAAACTCCTGAAAATGTACTGGCCAGTATTACGCCAATCATGAAAGAAGAAACGCATTCGGCAGGCGAATCGATCTTTCATAAAGGCGATCTTGGCACAGGTATGTACGTCATTTATACGGGCGAGGTGGCTATTCTGGATGGCAACACGGAACTGGCACGCTTTGGGCGCGGGGATTTTTTTGGCGAGCTGGCCTTGCTGGATACGGAAGCCCGTTCAGCCACGGCAGAAGCTGTTACGGATGTTCGGCTATTACGTATTGATCAGGATGATTTCTATGATTTGATGGAAGAACGGAGCGAAGTGTTACGTAGCATCGTCCGGAGTTTATCAGGGCGGATTCGGCGTCAGAATGAACTCATTGCCCGTCAGTCGAACCACGCTAATCAGGAAAAAGTATGAGCTGGTCAGATGGTGAATCGTATATAGCGATTTTAGTTTCTTTTTTCGTCATCCGCTACGTTCGAACGTTTCTGGAAACGGCTACCCGCCTGCCCGAGTGGGATAGGTATCTTCGGCAGGTATGGATCAGCGGTTTTATACTGATGGGTCTTGGTGAGGTATTTCCGCGGCCCTGGCTCATCTGGTTCCAACTGATTGTTATTCTTTCGATTGTATATACAGTCTGGCAACTGTATGATTTACGGCCGGCCCGAACCCTACTCTTTGCCATCGCGCCCTATGCGATCATCAGCGTTATCAGTAACCTGTTAAAGCCGCTGGCGCCTGGTTTTTATAAAGCCAGCCATACCTACTTCGATTCGGCCAGTACGTTCGCTTTTATCTGGTTAATCACCTTTATGGTGATTGCGTCGAACCAGAAAAAATCATTGGAAAAAATACGGCTTGAACGCGAAAAAGAAGCAGAAGAGCGACGTATCATAGAAGGCAAGAAAAATGAGCTAGAATACCTGGTTGCCGAGCGGACGGCCGAAATTACGCGTCAGAAAGAAGAACTGGAGCAGGCACTTACGGAGTTAAAAGCTACTCAGAACCAACTCATTCATAGCGAAAAGATGGCGTCGCTGGGTGAACTGACCGCTGGTATTGCTCATGAGATTCAAAATCCGCTCAATTTTGTCAACAACTTTGCGGAGGTGAGCATGGAACTGATTGATGAGCTGAACGATGAGCAGTCGAAACCCGCTCGTGATCTTGAACTGGAGGGTGAATTACTGATGGATTTGAAGCAGAATCTGGAGAAAATCCATCACCATGGCGGACGGGCTTCATCGATTGTGAAGGGAATGCTGCAACACTCCCGCGCCAGTACGGGTCAGCGCGAACCTACTGATATCAATGCCTTATGCGACGAGTATTTGCGTTTGGCGTATCATGGGCTGCGGGCTAAAGACAAGACCTTTAATGCGATTCTGAATACAGATTTTGATTCGTCTATTGGGCCTGTCAGTTTAGTACCACAGGACATCGGACGCGTATTGTTAAATCTGTTTACAAATGCGTTTTACGCGGTGCAGCAACGCCAAAAACAGCTGGGCCCGCCAGTCGATGGACAACCTCCTTATAAACCTACCGTTACGGTCAGTACACACTGTGTGGATAACCACGCTCAGGTTACGGTTAGCGATAACGGTACGGGCATTCCGGAGGAGGTGCTGCAAAAAATTTTTCAGCCCTTTTTTACCACCAAGCCTACTGGCGAGGGAACCGGTCTGGGGTTATCGTTAGCCTACGACATTGTGACAAAAGGGCATGGCGGCACAATGAGCGTAGAAAGCAGGGAAGGCGAAGGTGCGAAATTTACAATGACCATTCCGGCTTAGGCATTGCCAGAATTGGCCACCCTGACTTCGAATAGTGGCCTGAATCTTCCAAGGTACCGTAAAGCAGAGACCGTGTTCGTCATGAAAATACTCGTCGGGCAGCGAACTGTTCGTTTTATGCTATCCTAAACATCTGTTAATCAATAGATAATTGTTGATTTCTTGTTTTTTTTATTTACATTTCAGCTATAGATCGATTTCTTTTTTACCGGTCATTTTTAGTCTTTTTGTGGGGTTGGATGTGTTTTTTGATGACAAAAAATGCAGGTAAGAGAGCTATAAGTGCCCAAGACTTATCTTTTTTACCCTTAACTGACCACCAACATGCCACGACTAAAACTCAATCTTACCAGTGCTGATCTGGAACACATGCTTTCCAAAAAAGCTGGTATATTTTCGGAAGAATTAATTCAGAATACGCTGAAAGCAAACGTAAAGGCAGACGAACAGGAAGTGCCCGTTGCTGAATCACTGGCTGGTTTGGAGAAGAATTTCAGGGAATTTGCTAAAAAAAGCGAGTTCGATGATATCCTGAATACAGGCCTGTACATTCGCATCAAGGATTTGCGGGAAAAATTGGATGAATTTGAAGCTGAGAAGGATAGCGAAGGAAATGGGTTGTCTCACGTATACGTTGCTTTTGGCCTGCGAAAAGCAAAAAAAGACGCCCAAGGGAAAGATGCTGACTGGAACTGCCTTCACTTAATTTTTCAGGGAGCTAATCCTGTTGCCGAATTCGACCCTGCCGCTCAGATCGGGAAAGTCGCCAGTAGAGTATCTAAGCATCAATACTCTACCTACGATGGTGATGAGGTAAATTACATAGGTCCCAAACCGGGATGCCCTCCGTTTGGCGCTACAAAGTAGTATAGCAAAATGAGGCTGATCGATCTTGCTACTTACCTGGTCTACCTGGCCACCTATGTAGTTATATGCCCCATTTTAGTAGGTATCTACTTTTTTGCCTACCAGTCTAAAGCACTAAAAATACTGTGTATCGGGCTCTTAGTAGTCCTGTTTTTTGACGTAGTACTGTTATTCTTCAACGCAAAAAACACATTTCTTTACATTTTTAGCGCCGTCGACGCTATAATGATGGCCGCTGTTTTTTCAGCGGCCATCGCTAAGGCACGTACCCGTAAGCTTATCTTACTCACAGGAAGCTTACTTGTTCTGCTTATAGGGATTGATGCTTTTTGGGGGAGTGGACTCGCGAACAATGGCTATTCCAATGCCCTGGAAAAAGTATTTATTTTAGTAATAACTATCTATTACCTGACTCAACTTTTCCAGGACGAAGATACAGTCAACCTGGCCGACCAGCCTATGTTTTGGGTAAGTATGGGCCTTTTGGTGTATAATCTGGTGGGTTTATTCGATGTGTTCAGTAAACCTGTTCTTAGTTATTCGCAAAATCTGTACTTACAGTTTTATATGATCTGGTCGGGTGTTGCCATTTTCATGTATGGCTGTTTCGCTTTTGCTTTTTGGCGCAGTAAGCGCTTCCTTAACCTGTAGGGAATACATTATCGTAATTGAGAATAGATTTTCAACTTAATGAAAAGCTTCCTGGCAGCTATATGTATCGGGCTGTTGTTTTGTTTTTGCCAACCGGCAAAAGCACAGGCGCTTGTTCCCTCTGCTGAAATTCGTTCAGTGAAGGTAAAAAACAACCAAAAAGACTCTCTGCTTATTACTGTTAACCAGACTGTAAGCAAACCAATCAAACTGCCGTTTGATCAGAACTCACTTCTTTTCAGCTTCAGGAACGTTCAGAACCCTGCTCAGCATTCATTTGCTTATAAATTAACCGGCCTTGATTATGACTGGATTATCTGTGAGGACTGTTCACAGGTGCAGTACGCCCATCTCGACGGCGGTGATTATACGTTTCAGGTAAAGACGCTTCAACCGGATGCCGTACCCGCTACATTCCCGTTTCTTATCGATGGAAACATATGGCATCAGTGGTGGTTTGTTCCCATGCTATCCCTATACGGTCTGGCCATCCTGGGCATTGGCATTTATTTCTTTGTGTTATTTCGGTTTCGTCAGAAACTCAGGGAACAAAAATTAATTCATAAAGAAAAGATGGCGTCAATGGCTGAACTCACGGCGGGTATTGCGCATGAAATTCAGAACCCCTTAAACTTTGTCAATAACTTCTCCGAATTGAGCCTGGAATTGATCGATGAAATAAGGTCGGAACAAACAAACGGACAACATCAGCCAGATGAGGAATTGATCGAAGAAATTCTGGGCGATCTTGGACAAAACATTCAGAAAATCGTTCAGCATGGTAAACGGGCGTCAGGTATTGTGAAAGGAATGCTGGAACATGCCAATAATGCTAGTGGCGAACGTCAGCTTACTAATCTCAATAAACTGGCGGACGAATGTTTGCAACTGGCTTATAACGGACTCAAAGCGAAAGACAAAACCTTTGTTGCAGAGTACGAACTCAATGCTAATCCAAAACTGCCGCCACTACAGGTAGCCCCGAAAGAGCTGGGACGAGCCATTCAGAACTTACTCAACAATGCGTTTTATGCTGTTCATGAGCGCTCCAGGCTGGCTGAGTCAGGGTATAGGCCGAAAGTGATTATTAGTATTTATCAGAAAGACCATCGAGTTGTGATTCTCATAAAAGACAATGGGACAGGTATTTCGGATAAAGTAAAGCCGAAAATTTTTCAGCCTTTTTTTACGACAAAATCCACTGGAGAGAATACCGGACTGGGTTTATCATTGAGTTATGACATCATAACAAAGGGGCACAGCGGAACACTTACCGTACAGAGTCGGGAAGGTGAGGGCTCCGAATTTGTTATAATGTTGCCCATGTAGTAATCTGGCTACGTGTGTACACGGCAAATTGCTATCTTTGAAGTATACACCTGAACGATGATGAAAATTTTAGTCGTTGATGACGAGAGTGACGTAAAGGATCTTTTTGAGCAGCGGTTCCGTCGTGAGATTCGCAATGGTGAATTTCAGCTTGCATTTGCTAACTCTGGTGAAGAAGCCCTCTCTTTTTTAAGTGGTCACCCCTCAGAAGTTATCCTGATTCTATCCGATATCAATATGCCCGGAATGAGTGGTTTTGAGTTATTGCGCCATATCCGACATGATTTCAAGCAGCCCCCGCCCCCGGTTGTCATGATGATAACGGCTTATGGAGACCCCGATTCACAACTACAGGCGGTCAATCTGGGAGCCAACGATTTTTTGACGAAACCACTTGACTTTGCGGTTCTGAAACAAAAACTTCGCGATTTGGCATGAGGGCTAAGATATTGGTGGTTGATGATGAAACCGACCTTGAACTGCTTATCAAGCAAAAATTTCGACGACAGATCCGGGAAAAGCAATACGAATTCGTGTTTGCTCACGATGGGGTCGAAGCCTTAGACGTGCTGGAACAGCAGCCGGATGTTGATATGGTACTCACCGACATCAATATGCCCGGTATGGATGGCCTTACCCTACTAATTAAACTGCACGAAACAAATCCAATGCTCAAGGCGGTCATCGTGTCGGCTTATGGCGATATGGACAATATCCGTACGGCCATGAATCGGGGCGCTTTTGACTTTGTTACGAAGCCCGTCAACTTTGAGGATCTGGAACTGACCATGCAGAAAACCATGGATTACATTGCTCAGCTTCGTGAAACGGTCCAGGCTATTAAGGAAAACAATATCCTCCGCATGTACGTCGATGAGTCGGTGCTGACGTTCATGAGTCGCTCCGAATTTGAGACGGCTCTGTCATCCAGCGACGTAGTAGAAGCCACCGTGCTGTTCATTGATATATGCGGCTTTACGGCGCTCTCCGAGAAGGAGTCTGCTGATACGATTGTCCGGCTAATCAATCGGTATTTCGACGTAATGGTCAAGGAAATTATTGCTCAGACTGGCCATGTGGATAAGTTCATGGGCGATGCCGTTATGGCTGTTTTTCGGGGCGAATACCACCTTGACCGAGCCATTGAAGCGGCTCTGGCCGTTCGCACTCAGATTGAGGGTCTTGAAGATAATTTGCCGAATCATCCCAATTATAAACCGCAGGTGGCCATTGGCATCAACACAGGAGAAATGGTATCGGGTAATATTGGCTCGGCTACGCTTCGTCGGCTGGATTATACAGTTATTGGTGATGCCGTGAACGTAGCGCAACGGCTACAGGCAGTAGCCAGCGCCGGACAAATCGTTATTACAGAGCTAGCTCAACAACAGATAGCCGAGTCATTTACCTGCGAACGTATTGGTGAAGTAAGCTTGAAAAATAAAGCCGAACCCGTAGTGATTTATAACGTAGTGGGGTGAGAAAGGGAATGAACAAAGGCAGAATAGAGTAGCTACTGCCTGGTAAGTTCTATGAATGATTTAATGTCTTCGAGCCATTCTTTTTTGCAGGTTGTCAAATAATCTCCGTGACCTGCCTGCGGATAAATCTTCAGGTTCTTTTGACAGCTTAAGTTCGAATAAATTTGATCAGTTTCGCGCCGACTTACTTTTTTGTCCTGCTCACCATAAATCAATAGAGTAGGGCATTTTATTGATTTTGCATAGTCTATTGGATTATGCCCGAAAGCCCAAAAGCCATTTTGAATTCCTCCCCAGAAAACCAAAAAACCTGCCATCGGGAAAGGCGGCACACGCATGGTATTGAACCTTATACACGTTGTTTGATACATTGAACCAAATGGGCATTGAATAATGATTCCTGTCGGCTGTATTTGATAATCATGAATTGACTTCATAATTGCGACCGCCCCCAATGAAGTCCCAAACAGGTAAATGGTTCTTTCGCCTTTTTCCGTCAGGTAATCAAAACAGGTTTTAACTTCCTCTGCTTCGTCAAATCCGATTGTAGTTTGATAGCCTTCTGAACCACCGCTACCCATAAAGTCTACAAGTAACGTACTAAAGCCCTGTTTGATAAGTTCTTCAGATGTGTCGAGCATTGAAGACTTCGATCCTCCGTATCCATGAAATAAGATTACTGTTCCTTTAGAGCTATCCGGTTTCAGAGACCAGCATTCTATTTTTTTGTTGCTTTGAAGGTTAATTACATCAAATTTTTTTGTTGGAATAACCTCATTTTCTGGTCTTGGATTATCAATGCCAAAAATTAATGTATTTATTTTAGCTAATGTTGAGAGCTTTTCTGCGTTTGTTTTGGGGCCTTTTTGGCGGGTGAAATGAGTGAATTTGTAGGCATGAAAGTAGGCAACAATATTCATTAAAGTGAAAATCGCTGCCAACACAAAAACTATCCGTTTTCTATTAATTCGAGCCCTGTTCGCCATTGGCAAATCGCTTCTCTAGAATTTTTAACGTAACGATCTAAGCGAAAAAAGAAAGAGGTCACTCCTCTGCAAGTGTTCTTGAGATATTCATTCGATAAACGCCAATAGCAGGAAGAGCGGCTGCTAAAAGTCCTATCAGGATGGCAACGCCCAGTAAGGCCCATTCTTCGGGCAGGATGCCAAAAGCCGCCAGATTATAGTGATACTCTGATGAAACACTGCTCGAAAATAGCCAAAGACCAACACGACTTAAGAGAATACCCAGGATAAACCCGATCAGCGCCAGCACTAATCCTTCGAGCAACAGCATACCAAACAGTTGAGCGCGGGTAGCCCCCATAGAAAGCATCAAGGCCATTTCGTAACGCCGTTCTTTCAAGGAATTATAGAGCGAAACAAATACGCTGACACCCGAAATCAGCATGATAACAATGGCTAATCCACGTAACGTCTCAACGCCTACACCCAATAACGAAAACAGCCGATTAACCTCAATATTCGGTAAAGCCGCCTGGAGTTTAGAGTTATTGTTGATACCACGGGCCAGCATCATCCCCAGCGGATTCCGGAACTTAATGAGCATACTTGTAATCTCACGCGGACTTTCTTCATGCCCTTCCTCTTCGTGCGCTTCCCCGCCTTCGTGATGTTCCGCGTGCTCATGAACAGCCCAAACACTCGAAATAGGCGTCAGAATCAGTTGGTCAGTAACGGTATTGGTGGGATTCAGAATACCCACAACTTTATATTTCGAGTCGGCGTGTGCTTCACCTGCTTCGTCTAAACCGTGCGAACTGGCAAACGTATCGCCAACTTTCAGGCCAGTAGCAGCGGCTACGCGTGGTCCAATGACGGTTTCTAAATTTTGCTGAAATAATTTTCCTTCAGCTACAGTAGCGCCAAAGTGGTCGAGGTACTTTTTGTTCGTTCCCACAATCCGAAACGATTGATAATTATCGCCCATAGCCAGCGGAATGGCCGTTTTAATCATCGGATTGCGGGTCAGCCGTTCAGCTTCTTCGAGTGGAATGTTTCCTGTAGGCGAATCAATTTGATAAATACTGGATAAAATCAGCTGGAGCGGACTTCCTTTGGCGCCCAGCACCATGTCGATGCCCTTGATATTCTTACGGAATTGTTCATCCAACTGCTTATTCAGCAACAGCAACAGAGAAATAATCGTGATGCCAAAGGTCATTAGCAATCCGCTCAAAAAACTACTCAGGGGTTTATCTCGCAGATTACTCCAACTAATTCGGAAAAGATTCATAGCCGCAGGTCAATAGCCATCGTATAGGGGAAAGCAAATGCAAATTACTGATTCGCACTGCTATTACAAATCCAGCTTGAAGTGATGACTGACAATGTTAAAACGTTTGTTCAGATAAAGCCGGTGGGCATCGTAGCGAGCTGGATTTTGCCCCGAATCGAGCGATACAGACTGACAACCCGCCTGTCGGGCCTGCTCAATTACAAAGTCGAGCAAAGCGCTGGCATAACCTTTTCCACGTGTTTCGGGCAGGGTCGACAGATCGTCGATATAAATCGTTTTGCCGCTGTACAGAAAATTCAAAAAGCGGTAACCAATTACGGCCGGGGCCGGTTCTGCCGGATTTTCACTGTCGATATAGGCCAGGATAAATCCGTCTGTAGCCTGCTGAGAACGGATGCGTTCAAACGCCAGCTCGGGCGTCAGATGCGACCGGAGTGCCAGCATAGCCGGTATGCATCGGCGAATATCTTCGTCGGACGTAGCGATTTTTGGGCTCATAACTGTTCGCGAATGGTTTGTAGTAATGCATCACCACCCCGTTCCAGAATTGCTTCGGCCAGTGCATGACCCAGGGCGGGAGATTCTTCAGCAGGACCGGCAAACGTTTCGCGAAGGAGTTGATTGCCATCCAGGCTCACCAGTCCGCCCGTCAGGCTGATGGTTTGTTCAGCAGTCCAGTGGGCCAGCGCAAATGATGGAATGCTGCATCCTCCTTCAAGACGTGCCAGAAATGCTCGTTCAGCCCGAAGGCAGGCCGCTGTCGGTTCATGGTTAATAAGGCGAACAAGCGTATCGTTAACCTCACTGGCTAACGAAGACGTAGCCACCTCAATCGCTACGCTTCCCTGACCAACTGCCGGTGTAAAATCAGTAAGGGGTAAATGCTCCACAATTAAATCATCGTAGCCCATCCGGTGAACACCCGCATAAGCCAGCAGGAGCGCATCGCACTGACCTTCGTCAAGTTTGCGGATTCGCGTTTGCAGGTTCCCTCGCATATCAACAGTGGTCAGGTGTGGGCAGAAATGTTTGAGCATTGCCACCCGACGCGTCGAGGACGTACCGATGCGGAAATCTTGTCCTCCAGTTAATGATAAGGCTTTGTTTCGGCTAACCAATACGTCGTTAGCTCGTTCGCGCTCCGTAAACGCGATAATAGCCAGGTCGGAAGGTAAGTTGGAGGGAAGATCTTTAGCGCTATGGACCGCTATATCGATAGTGCCCTCTCGAAGCTGGTCTTCCAGCTCCTGCGTAAAAACGCCTTTGCTACCGATTTTCGATAAAGACCGGTCGAGTACTAAATCGCCCTTGGTTTCAATAAATACCAGTTCAGAAGTTACGTCCCCTTTTTTCAGCAGTGTTTGTATGTATTCTGCCTGCCAGACTGCTAACCGGCTGCTTCGCGTTCCAATTCGAATATGCATGATCTAACAAAGATACGGCATGGAAACCAGCTTTCAGTAGCGTAACGGATTGTGGTAATCTGTAGAAAGTAAGCCACACACAGCCCATAAATCGCAACAGTGTGGGCTTTCACACATATTCAATAGAAATGGCTTAAAAATGAGGGAAATAGGTCAAAAGCGTGCCAAAAAGGCATTATTTAAGTGAATATGTTACAAGTTTTACTGACAGCTTGGCGGAAAAATCCAGATTAAACGCTTAGGCACGAGGTTTGTCTATAGTATAGTACTTGAACAGTAAACAACACCATTATGAAAGCGATAGAAAATGTGTTTCAAGGGACAGGCGGTCAGATTGATTTGCTGAATACGCTCTATGGTGGGTCGGCTCAAACCACTATAAATGTTGAGCGTGAAGATGAGCGTCTGGTGATCACCCTGTCGGCCCCCGGCGTAAAGGCTAATTCATTTAACGTGCTGGTTGAGGGTAGTAAACTCATTCTCTATACGTTATTGGTAAGTACCTCTGCCCAAAAAGAAGAAGGTGCCAGTCAACGCCTGGCTGTACCCATGTTTCTTCGGGTTTTAGATATCCCGTCGTTTGTCGACGTTGATCAAATTGAAGCCGTTCATGAACATGGTCAGGTTCGGGTAATGCTGCCCTTTAAAGATGAAGAGCAGATGCACCGCCGGATTGATATAAAAAATCTCTTTTAAACAAAATAGCAATTTCCCTTCCGGGGCCGCTATTGGTCCTGTCTTCTATAGATGAGTCTAAGCCGCTTTTACGAAAGCGGCTTTGTTGTTTTCAGGCAAGGCGGATTCAAGCAACGTACCGCTATTTTTTAATCGCCTACAAAGCGCGGCTTTTGTCCGCAAGTGAACAGAGTTTGTCCAGTAACGGACAGCGCAAAAACATGGTACAGTAGTTAAATTGCTGATAATCAATGCGGAAAATTCATTGGCACAGCCTTTGGATTATGTGTATCAACTCAGTAAACAACTAACCATTAAACACACTACGACCATGTTACCACTAATGAGCAAAGTAGCTGCCTCCCTTTTGTTGAGTGCTTCCACCTTTATCAATCCTACCACACCCAAGAACTTATCATTCGATGCCAGCGCGTACGTTACGGTTAAGAATGAAATCCGGGTTGCTGTACAAAAGACGTCTGATGTTCCCGTTACAATTCTATTACGTAGCAGAGACAATCAGGTCCTCTATCGCCAGAATATCAGCCGGAAAGAGTTGAAGTACGCTGTGAAATTGAATGTTGAGGAGCTGGCTGATGGGCAATATGAGCTGGAAGTTAAATCCAGTGAAGGCAGCATTCGTAAGCAGTTGAATCTGTCGACGCAGCCCGTTCAGGAAACGAACCGTGCCGTTGCCATGCAGTAACTGACAGCTAAGGTAAATTCATGAAAAGCCCGGCCCTGTCGGGCTTTTTCATTGTAGCAAGCAGACTCTGTTCCGCAAACGAGCATGGGTGATTGTTTTAGTACATGAACAATTGACAAACAAATAGCAGAAATCTATTGATAAAACTATTCCGGGACTGATAAGTTGATGTATCATCTGCTCACTCAATTGCGTCATGATTCGATTACTGCTCTTTTTCGTCGTCTGTCAAGCTGTTACTCAAAAACCGGAAGAAACCCCTTCCATTACAGCTTCACAAGGGATGGTCGTTCGATGGCCGGGTAACTGTAAACGTTGCAGCCTGGAGGATAAAGCCTGGAATCCTGTTAATGGTACGTGCTATTACCCCATCGATATGGAAAAGAAAACCGGGACTTACAGCATTTCCCGGCGCACTACGGGTGGAAAACTCGAAACGGCTCGTTTGATTGTTACAGAAAAGCCATGCGTGCATAACGATATTAAAAATTTCAAAAAGCTGGAATACGTCAATGTGTCTGCGAAAAATCTGGCCCGGCACCGGCGGGAGATGGACGTACTGAATCCATTCCTGGCGGCCAAACTGGAAGAGCGCCCGAACGTATTTGATTTGCCGGTTGGTAAACCCGCAAACTCCCTTCCACCAGGAAAGGGTTTCGGTGAGTGCAGAACATTCAATGGGCAGGCTTCTGACCGGCACACCGGAACGGATTATGGTATTTCGGCTGGGAAAGAAGTGCTTAGTGTGGGTAATGGCAAGGTCGTATTAGCTGCCAACCATTTCTTCAGCGGCAACTCGGTGTATATTGACCACGGTAACGGCCTGCTCACCGAATATTTTCATTTACAATCAATAGCTGTCAAACCCAATCAGACAGTTACTAAAGGTCAGGTAATAGGCCGGGTCGGGGAAACCGGACGTACCACCGGACCACATCTACACTTCGGCGCTCGCTGGCACGGCCAAATTATAAACCCTGGTTATTTGCTTATGGACCCTTCGGATATGCCTCAGGTTAAGTAAGCAGCGGGTGAAGCACGAAGTCAGAAATCTGAATGTATTCAATCACGATGCATAAAAAAGTCAGGCCGCACTAATCTAGTGGGGCCTGACTTTTTTCAAAGTTTATTTCTCTATTGATCAGTTACTCTTTTGGTTTAGACTTAGGTTCTTTCCGTCGGCTTGAATCTGAGCTGGTAGACGTCGAATTGGTCGGTACTGTCGATTGCATACCATAGGATGTGCCATTGTTTGTACCAACAGCTCCGGCTCCTGAAGAAGTCGGTGAGCCTGTCGTCGAAGATGAGCCATTTGTGGCATTACCTGTACCGCTGTTCTTTGTCGTACCGTCTGTAGTTGGATTTGCTCTTGGGGTGCTGTTGGTTGTCTGGGCCTGGGCGCTACAATACGTAGCAAACACCAGCGCGCCCATAATCAATATCTTTTTCATAACCTTTACGTGTTGAGTTGTATAAACTACTAAACTCAAGTACGCATAAAAGGTTAAGAATAGATGTGTATCCGTTACGTCCAGTAGATTAATATCTGAAGGGCAGCTCTAAAGACTCGTTGAAAACGGCCTAAAACAACAAACGCCTAACCGACTGATAAAAAGTTCGATTTTCGTGTTAATAAATAGCATGTTAATTATTTTTAAAGATGGCAGATAATGAAATAATGAGCAACCTTTATTAAGGACGTACTACAGCATTAACAGCTCTTTAATTGTTTGAAGAAATCGAACTCCTACAACAATTACCACTTATTGATTACTTCACATATTCTAGACCGTTAATGGCTAATGTAGCCGTCTAAATAGCGACTCACTCCGTAACAGTCCGATAACGTCAGTGATTACACTAATTGGACGATGACACCGCTGGGCCATTAGCCGTTAATTTAAGGATTCAGGAGTAAGGCATTCAGTTTTAGATTCCATTTCATCTGCGCTACTTTATCAAGCGAATGACGAGTCTCCTCATCGTATTGCAAGTCCATCTGATTGGCCTCACTGATAAGTGCTTTGAAAATCGAATTGATTTTTTCGGCATGGTTACTCTTTAAGATAACCGTAGATGCGATCGCTTTTTTGAATCGCAAGGCGCATATAAGAGCAACATTAAAATGGCCTTGTTCATGCTCTAACAGCCTATCTGTTTTTTGATCTGGCAATACCCAGGAGTTTCCTTTTAGAAAAGTAGATACCTGTAAATCAACGTGGGCCGTATCGCCCCGATAGGAAAGTATTTTGTATTTATAATTGACAAGCCAGTAGGTCACTGCGGCATGCTTCGAGGTAGGATCAACCGGGCCACTAAAATCCTCCCATTTCAATTTTCCGTTTTCAATTACTTTGTTGGGATAGTCACTCTGAGCGCTAGCACCTACATTGGCGAAGGCAATCGAAAAGATCAGTAGCAGAAATTTACCCGTTTGTTTACTACGTTGAGTCATAACCTGTTTAAACCAGAGCATTTCAGAACCTGAACACTCATACGGCCGCTGACAAAGCTAGCAAATTGTACTACCTGGAAAGCGGCTTTACAGCGTATTGATTAAGCGGTCACGTTTGTAAGAAAGTATACCGCTGGCTCATTGCTTCAGAGATATTTTACCGTTTGTTTGTAAAGTTGTTACCTGAAAAGTAACCTCTTCCTATTGTTGCCCTGTAACAACACAATGTAATGTCAGAGATTAAAAAAACAGATCGGAAAATCGATTCAAGAAATCCGTAAAGCTAAAGGGCTAAGCCAAGCGGAGTTGGCAGAATTTATTGGTACAAACCAAGTTGTAGAAAGCCGGTATGAGATGGGAACGCAATACCTTACAATAGACACAATCCAAAAAATAGCAACGGCGCTTAAGACGGATATCAGTATAACATTTAAGGCATAATATTTTGCCCTATTTTATTACTTTTAAATTATAAACACTCTATTTGTTCTGGCAATCAGACAGTAGAAAAGGCGATATAGTACTTAGGAGGTTACCCGCTGGAGAGTACACAACCCGATATGACAAGAAAAACCCAAGCTGAACTTTCGTAGGGCTCAGCAAAAGGCGATGTACACCTCATATCTTAAAATATCCGTACACAGCCAAAAACAATAAACGCCTAACCGACTGATGAAAAGTCAATTAGGCGTTTTTGCTGTAGCCCGAGAAGGATTCGAACCTCCACAAACAGAACCAAAATCTGTCGTACTACCCTTATACTATCGGGCTGTTTTGCAATCGCGAGTGCAAAGATAACAGTTGTCGAGTGTCAAAAGCAAATAGGCGTTTGAAAAAAAAGGCTTTTTTAGATCTTTGGGCCGTTCGTAGACTGATTTCCAAGCGAGTGCGACCGGTAAAATATTCCGTAGAGCAATAGCGTTAACGTAACATCGAAGCTCCGGCTTCGACCGAGAATGAATTTGATACTGTTCACAGCCGAAGCCGGAGCTTCGACGCTACGTTAACGCTACCCCAACCATCCGGGCCTGGAAAACTAAATACTCACGGCTGGTGTAGCTGAACTGATCTTTTTAATTAATCCCTGGAGCACTTTACCGGGGCCGCACTCGAAAAACTCCGTAGCACCGTCGGCAACCATATGTTCAACCGATTGAGTCCAGCGAACGGGCGATGTCAGTTGAGCAATCAGGTTGGCTTTTATTTTTGCTGGATCGGTTACTGCCTGTGCATTTACATTCTGATAAACCAGACAGCGGGGAGCGCTAAACGGCATCCGTTCGACTGCTTCCGCAAATTCAGTACGTGCCGGTTCCATAAAAGGCGAGTGGAAAGCCCCACCCACTGCCAGCGGGACAACCCGTTTGGCACCGGCTGCTTTCAAGCGCTCTTCGGCTAGTTGAATACCCGCAGCACTTCCTGAGATAACCACTTGCCCCGGACAGTTGTAATTGGCCGGAACAACAACCTCTTCAGTTATTTCGGCGCATACTTTTTCAATAACATCGTCGGCAAGTCCCAAAACGGCAGCCATTGTCGATGGGGTCAGTTCGCAAGCCCGTTGCATCGCTGTGGCGCGGACGGAGGCCAGTTGAAGACCATCTTCAAACGAGAGTACGCCAGCGGCTGTCAGGGCCGATAACTCACCAAGCGAGTGGCCTGCAACCATATCTGGCGCAAATGAATCGGTGGTCAGCGCCAGTGCAACACCGTGCAGAAACACGGCTGGTTGTGTATAAATGGTTTGTTTGAGGTCCTCGTCAGAGCCTTCAAACATAATGTTGGTCAGGTTATAACCCAACACTTCGTTTGCCTGATCGAATAACTGCCGGGCAGCGTCGGAACTCTGGTAAAGGTCCTGCCCCATACCCCGAAACTGCGACCCTTGACCCGGAAATACGTATGCTTTCATTATATGTGCCTGTTAGTGAATAAAACGGCGAATGGATGCAAAATAGATGGATAATTACGGTTGTTCAAAAAGGAAATCGATGACTAGGCATTAATTGGCTTGTTGTCAGCGACTTAATGCAGTTGTATACCACAATTGCATTTAATCCTCCGGAACGGTTTTCCTTCTTTTCAGGAATTCATTATTTACTAAACTATAATCCTAAACAGACGGTTAGCCAATCAGATGGTTCCATAATTTATACCGACTGTAAATAAGTCATAAAACCACTGATAAAGGGGCTTAATCTTGTTTCCATCCGGTTTGTGCTTTAGCTTTGATGCGCCATTCAAATCGGCTTTTTTTCAATAGTTTACCACTAAAATTTCGTGTCGTTCATCCTATGGCTTGGGTAACACAAACACTATCCAGCTCCCTCGGTCGAAAGGTCATTATGTCGCTGACGGGACTGTTTTTATGTTCATTTCTGATTGTTCATGCAGCTGGTAATCTCCAGCTATTTAAAGGTGATGGGGGGCGGGCCTTTAATGAGTACACGTACTTCATGACCCACAATCCGCTGATTATGACCGTCTCGTACCTGCTCTACACATCCATCCTGGTTCATGCACTGATGGCTTTTGTCTTGACGCGCCACAATCAGGCATCTCGGCCTGTGAAGTATGCCTTTAACAAACCTGAGGCAAACAGCGCCTGGTCATCGCGGAATATGGGTATTCTAGGTACTGTTCTGTTGCTGTTCATCGTCATTCACATGCGTACTTTCTGGTACGAGATGCACTTTGGCTCGGTGCCAATGGCCGAATATGATGGCAAGGAGTACAAAGACCTCTATTCTGTCGTACAGGTGGCGTTTGGCGAGTTGTGGTACGTAACGTTGTACGTCATTTGCATGGTTGCCGTCGGTTATCACCTGTGGCATGGTTTTCAGAGCGGTTTTCAAACGTTGGGTGTCCGTCACAAAAAATACACCCCTGTTATTGAATTTCTGGGCAAATATTTCTTTGCCGTTATTATTCCGGCAGCCTTTGCGGCCATGCCTATTTACGTGTATTTACAGGTTCACCATATTATTTAATGAGTGAATTGTGAATGAGTGAATGAGTGAATAGCTGACGCATCGTTTTTTATTCACTCATTCGCTCATTCGCTCATTCACAATTGGACACATGAAACTGGAATCTAAAATCCCCGAAGGTCCTTTAGCCGAGAAATGGGCACGGCATAAATTTGCGTTGAAACTGGTGAACCCAGCGAACAAACGTAAATACGATATTATTGTAGTAGGTACTGGTCTGGCAGGCGCATCGGCAGCATCATCGCTGGCTGAATTGGGCTATAATGTTAAAGCGTTCTGTTATCAGGATAGTCCACGGCGGGCGCACTCAATTGCGGCTCAGGGAGGTATTAATGCTGCCAAAAATTATCAGAACGACGGCGACAGCGTATTCCGACTGTTCTACGATACCATCAAAGGTGGTGATTACCGCGCTCGCGAAGGCAATGTTTACCGGCTGGCTGAAGTGAGCGTAAACATTATCGACCAATGCGTAGCACAAGGTGTACCATTTGCCCGTGAGTATGGCGGTACGCTGGCCAACCGTTCCTTTGGTGGAGCGCAGGTGTCGCGGACGTTCTATGCTCGTGGCCAGACAGGGCAGCAATTACTACTGGGAGCGTATTCGGCGTTGAGCCGACAGGTGGCCAATGGTAAAGTAAAACTGTATACCCGTACTGAAATGCTCGACCTTGTTGTAGAGGGCGGAAAAGCACGCGGTATTGTAGTGCGTAACTTGGTTACAGGCAAAATCGAATCGCATTCGGGCCATGCTGTACTACTATGTACGGGTGGTTACGGTAACGTTTTCTACCTGTCGACCAATGCGATGGGCTGTAACGTAACAGCGGCCTGGCGTGCGCACAAAAAAGGAGCCTTATTCGGCAATCCCTGTTTCACGCAGATTCACCCAACCTGTATTCCAGTATCAGGCCACTATCAGTCGAAATTGACGCTGATGTCGGAGTCGTTACGTAACGATGGTCGGGTATGGGTGCCCAAAACAAAAGAAGACGCCGAGAAAATCCGGAAAGGACAGCTGAAACCAACTGACTTAGCGGAAGACGCTCGTGATTACTTCCTCGAACGGCGGTACCCATCGTTTGGGAACCTCGTGCCGCGCGACGTAGCGTCACGTAACGCCAAAAATATGTGCGACGAAGGTAGGGGCGTAGCTAAAACAGGTCTGGCGGTTTATCTGGATTTTGCTGATGCCATAAAACGCGATGGACACAAAACCATTGAAGCGAAATACGGCAACCTTTTTGAGATGTATCAGCAGATCACTGGCGAAGATCCATACGAAACGCCGATGATGATTTACCCCGCTGTTCACTATACGATGGGCGGTTTGTGGGTCGATTATAATCTGATGACTACCATTCCAGGGTTGTACGCACTTGGCGAAGCTAACTTCTCCGACCACGGTGCTAACCGACTGGGTGCATCGGCGCTGATGCAGGGCTTGGCCGATGGCTATTTCGTGATTCCTTATACGATCGGTGACTACCTGGCCACAATTGGTCCGGCGGACAAAGTGCCAGTTGATTCACCCGCCTTTAAGGAAGCCGAACAGAAAATCCAGCATCAAATTCAGCAATTCCTGTCTATTAAAGGCGAACGCCCTGTCGATGATCTGCACAAAGAACTTGGCCACATCATGTGGGAGTACTGCGGTATGTCGCGGTCAGCAGAAGGCCTCCAAATCGCCAAGAAAAAAATTCAGGACTTGAAGAAAGAGTTCTGGTCAAATGCCAAGGTTGTGGGCGATGCCGATGAGATGAATCAGGCACTGGAACAGGCAGGACGCATAGCCGACTTTATCGAATTAGGCGAGCTGATGGTTGACGATGCCCTGAATCGGAATGAATCCTGCGGTGGTCACTTCCGCGAAGAGTACCAAACGCCTGACGGTGAGGCCCTTCGTGATGACGCCAATTTTACGTACGTGGCTGCATGGGAGTATCAGGGCGAAGGAAAACCTGAATTACTCAACAAGGAACCACTGGTATTTGAAAATGTGAAACTGACACAGCGGAGTTATAAATAATAGTCGTCGAAATCATTTGCCGATTATACTTTTCTATCGGCGAATGATAATCGACTAGCGGCTACAACTATGAGAATCACACTGAAAGTCTGGAGACAGAAAAACAATAATACAAACGGGAAACTGGTAGAATATCAACTGGATAACGTATCGGAAGATATGTCGTTTCTGGAGATGTTCGACGTATTGAACGATTCATTGACCCGGAAAGGAGAAGAACCGGTAGCCTTCGATCACGATTGTCGCGAAGGTATCTGTGGTACGTGTTCGATGTATATCAACGGCCGGCCGCACGGTCCGCAAACGGGCGCTACAACCTGCCAGCTGCACATGCGTTCGTTTAACGATGGCGACACGATTGTGGTGGAGCCTTGGCGGGCAAGAGCATTCCCGGTCATAAAAGACCTGATGGTTGACCGTACTGCTTTCGACCGCATTATTCAGGCCGGGGGATACGTATCGGTAAATACAGGCTCGGCACCCGATGCCAATGAAATTCTGATACCACGTAGCATCGCCGATGAAGCAATGGATGCGGCCGCCTGTATAGGCTGCGGTGCCTGTGTGGCTGCCTGTAAAAATGCTTCAGCCATGCTGTTTGTGGCGGCAAAAGTATCGCAGCTGGCTATTCTGCCACAAGGTAAGTCGGAGCATAAAGAGCGGGCTGAACGGATGGTAGCGCAGATGGACTCCGAAGGTTTTGGTGCCTGCTCGTTCACCGGTGCCTGTTCGGTTGAGTGCCCAAAATCGATTTCTCTCGATCATATTGCCCGCTTAAACCGCGAGTATCTCGGTGCTAAACTAAGCTCCGACAATGTTCAGGGGTAAACGGTAAACAGATTCTTAAAAAACGGGTGGTGCATTACGTAATGCACCACCCGTTTTTATTTTACCCGTTCATTTATACTGGGAATCGGTATAAGATGTCGAACATGGACTTTCTCAGAAAAACCTATACCCAGCCTACTTCTGAACCATGTCTTTTGGCCTCAAACTCTGTTGCTTTAGCCTGCTTGGCATTACATTGCTGATTTATTCGGGAATGACCGTTCGGAGGTCAGCTGACCCGCCCCGCGTTCTGATCTTCTCCAAAACAAAAGGCTGGAAACATACATCCATCCCATTTGGTATCGCGGCTATTCAGAAATTGGGTAGCGAAAATGGATTTCTGGTGGATACAACGAAAAACGCTGCGCTGTTCACCGACGAAAATCTGAAAAAATACGCAGCTGTTATTTTCAACAGTACAACGGGCAACGTACTGAATGGCGAACAACAGGCCGCTTTTGAACGCTACATTCAAGCAGGGGGCGGCTATATGGGTATACACGCAGCGGCCGATACCGAATATGACTGGCCCTGGTACGCCAAACTGATGGGGGCTCATTTTTCCAGCCATCCGCATAATCCCAACGTTCGTAAAGCTACAGTCGACGTATCTGACAAAACCCACATCGCTACGAATATGCTGCCCGACCGTTGGGAACGTACCGATGAATGGTATAATTACCGCTCTTTTTATTCGGGTATCAAAGTCCTGGCTGATCTGGATGAAAATAGTTACGACGGCGGAACAAACGGCGCGAATCATCACATTAGCTGGTATCATGAGTTTGATGGGGGCCGGGCTTTTTATACGGGTGGCGGTCATACCGACGAAAGTTTCAGCGAGCCCTTATTTCTGTCGCATATACTGGGAGGCATCAAGTACGTCATTGGCGAGAATAAACCGCTGGACTATCGGAAATCGTATTCGAAAGTGACGCCGGAACAAAACCGCTTTGTGAAAACGGTACTGGTCAACGATTTAAATGCACCGATGGAGGTAGCCGCAGCGCCCGATGGACGAGTCTTTTTTACGGAAATGTCCGGCAATTTTTCGGTATACGATACCCGCACGCATAAACATACGCTGGTCCACAAGTTCCCGATAACGAATATGGGAGGCACTGGCCTTATTGGCATGACGCTGGACCCTAATTTTGCGCAGAATCAGTACGTGTATCTGTACTACGCTCCCGGCGGATTAACCGAAGAAACGCTGTCTTTCCAACTGTCTCGTTTTAAGGTTAGTCCGGCCAACGTACTGGATATTAGCTCGGAGAAAATTTTGTTGAAAGTGCCCGTCCAGAAAAACAGCGGGGCTCACCACGGTGGGTCGCTGGCCTGGGATAAAGCCGGAAATCTTTATCTGTCTACCGGCGATGGCTCCAGTCCCTTTCCTTCGGATGGCTACTCACCGATTGATGAACGGCCGGGTAAGGAATTTTACAGCCTCGATTCGCAACGGTCAGCGTCGAGTACGAATGATCTGAAAGGGAAAATTCTACGCATTCACCCTGAACCCGACGGCACCTATACCATTCCGGAGGGGAATCTGTTTCCGAAAGGAACCGCCCCGTCGGACCGCGCCAAAACGTTACCTGAAATTTATGTGATGGGTTGTCGAAATCCATACCGTATCGCTGTGAATCCCAAAACGTCGGTCGTGTACTGGGGTGAAATCGGGCCGGATGCGGGAAAAGAAAGCGTTCAGGGACCACGCGGTTACGATGAATTCAATCAGGCAAAAAAGGCGGGTAACTTCGGCTGGCCGTACTTTGTCGGCAACAATTATGCGTACCCGAAATGGGATTTTGCGACGAAGACCGCTGGTCCCAAATTCGATGCAGCGGCACCAGTCAATAATTCGCCAAATAATACCGGGCTGAATCAATTGCCACCGGCTATGCCCGCTATGATCTGGTATCCGTATGCCGCTTCGGATGAGTTTCCGGAGTTGGGTCTTGGTGGCCGGTCGGCCATGGCCGGTGAGTTTTATACGTTTAGCAAAAATGCTACGTCGCCCAACAAATTTCCGGATTATTACGATGGGGCATTGTTTGTGTTCGACTGGATGCGCAACTGGGTGCTGGCGTTACGTTTCGACGAGAAGGAAAATTACGTTCGTAACGAACCGTTTATGGCGGCCAACGGCGATTTCAGACGACCCATCGATTTGACGTTCGGTCCGGATGGCGTAATGTACATGCTCGAATACGGGTCTGTTTATGGAGCGGATAATGAAGATGCCCGTCTGGTGAAAATCGAGTACAATACTGGCAACCGGGCACCGATTGTTCAGGCCAGTATCCTTGATTCAGTGGCACAGGCTCAGGTCGATAAAAGCGTTTTTCTGACGTCTGAACGTCGGAAATTGCCTGCTCTGCGCGAAACCAATGGACAGGCGCCGTTACGTGTTCTTTTTGCCAGCCAGGGGACCAAAGATCTTGACGACGATGATCAGATTACGTACCAGTGGTTGTTTGACGGAAAAACACCAGGCGCTACTACGCCCAATGCTATGTACACCTACACGAAACCAGGCATATACAAAGCTATTCTGAAGGTAACGGATCGGGCTGGCCTGGTTGGCAGCGATACATTGCTGGTTAAGGTCGGGAACACAAAGCCCGACGTAGCGATTACCACCACAGGCAATAAATCCTTTTTTTGGGAAGGCAAGCCATTTGCGTATACCGTGAAGGTGAAGGATAAAGAGGACGTAACGGTTGATCCGAAACGGGTTAAAGTTATGTACGCCTATAATCCGCAGCCGAGTATGCTGGAAGATCCCTACAAAAAGTCGCCAACGCTGGTAGCGGCAGAAACCAATACGGTAGGAAAAACGCTGATGGCCGGAAGTGATTGCAAGGCCTGCCATACGGTCGATAAAGTTTCGGTTGGCCCCTCATTTATAGCGGTTGCGCAGAAGTACAAAGCGCAGACCGGGTCCGTCGAGCAACTGGCAACGAAAATTATCAACGGGGGCGGGGAAATTGGGGCAAAGAGCACGTCATGAGCGCACATCCACAGCTATCCGCACAGGACGCACAGGAAATGGTCCGGTACATTTTCTCCCTGACCGATAAGCAACGGGAACCAACCGCACTGCCTGTACAAAGCAGCCTGTCGTTGAAAGATCATCCGAAAACGGATTTGCGGGGGCAATATACAATGGTCGCTTCCTATACCGACAAAGGCGATAAAGTGGTTGGGCCACTCACAGGAACGGATGTTGTTACGTTACGGAATGCCAAAGTTATGTCCATCTACACCGACGCTCAGATGGGTTTTCCCCGCTTTGGAAATAACTTATCGCCCGGTGCGCATAAATCCTATATACTGCTGAAAAACATCGATTTAACCGGCATCAAGCAGTTTACATACGAGTACGGATCAGGTGATCAGTCGGGCGAGATAGAAGTTCGGATTGACTCGCAGGCGGGACCAATTATCAGCAAAACGGCCTACGGCCCAACGAATTCATTTGATAAACTGCAAACCCTGACTGGTAAAATTGACAAACCTGTTTCGGGCAGGCACGATGTTTATTTTTTTGCGATCAAGCGGGAAAAACCCAACGACCGCATTTTAAAACTGACCAGTATTCAGTTTGACGAGTGATGAAAACATTGCTTTCCCGCGCAACGTAGTAAAAAACACAGGCATTACGTTTAAATAACTTATTGAGAAACTAGCATGAGTACAATTCAAAAAACAATATGTAGTCTATTCGCATCCGTACTGATTTCGAGCGCAGGCTTTGGTCAGCAGAGCATCAGCGATTCGCTTCCGGTTGTGGCACCCGGTGCCACTCTAAAACAGATTTCCAAGCAGTTTGCCTTTACGGAAGGGCCCGCCGTTGATAAGAAAGGGAATATTTTTTTCACGGATCAGCCGAATGACAAAATCTGGAAATACGATACAGAGGGCAACCTGTCGCTTTACATGGACAAAGCCGGGCGGTCAAACGGCTTGTATTTCGACAAAAAAGGCAACCTGATTTCATGCGCCGACGAAAAAGATGAACTGTGGTCGATCAGCCCGGATAAGAAAATTACAGTGCTAATGACCGATTTTAAAGGGCAGCGTATGAACGGCCCGAATGATTTATGGATTGATCCGAAAGGCGGTATTTATTTCACCGATCCCTATTATCAGCGCGATTACTGGGAGCGGAAAAAACCGGATATCGATGGGCAGAAGGTGTATTATCTCCCCAAGGGTAAGAAAGAAGCCGTATTGGTTGATGCTGATTTGCAGCAGCCAAACGGTATTGTGGGCACACCCGATGGAAAGTACCTGTACGTAGCCGACATTCGGGCCAGCAAAACCTATAAATACCAGATTAACTCCGACGGAACCTTAACCAATCGCCAACTTTTTGTCGCACAGGGTTCTGACGGTATGACGCTCGATAATCAGGGAAACCTTTACATTTCGGGCCGGGGCGTAACGGTTTACGATCCAGCCGGTAAAAAATTAGGCAACATTCCGGTTCCGTCGCGCTGGGTTGGAAACATTTGCTTTGGCGGCAAAGACCGGAACACGCTGTTTATTACTGCAACGGAATCGATCTATACAATTCCTATGCGTGTAAAGGGAGTGGAATAAAAGAGTAATGCATCGTGTATAATGAAAATGGACAATGCTCATCCAAGAACATTATCCATTTTTCATTATACACGATGCATTATCTACGCGGTTGCTCCTTCTTTCAGCCGTTCGGCGTTTTCGGCAATACGCAGCTGTTCAATAAATTCGCCGATGTCGCCATCCATAACGGCGGGCAAATTATAAACTGTGAGGCCAATGCGGTGGTCCGTTACGCGGCTTTGGGGATAGTTGTAAGTCCGTATTTTATCCGAACGGTCGCCACTACCGACCATCGTTTTACGCTGCGATGCAATGGCTTCGTTATGTTTCTGTAACTCAATCTCGTACAGACGCGAACGTAACACAGTCAGGGCTTTGTCGAAGTTTTTTAACTGCGAGCGTTCATCCTGACACTGCACGACTAATCCTGTGGGAATGTGGGTTAAGCGAACGGCAGAATATGTTGTGTTTACGGACTGTCCACCTGCACCCGACGAACAGAAGGTATCTTTGCGGATGTCGTTCATATTCAGTTCAACATCCACTTCCTCAGCTTCAGGCAGAACGGCAACACTAGCCGCCGATGTATGGATACGTCCCTGAGTTTCGGTAGCGGGAACCCGCTGAACACGGTGTACGCCCGATTCAAACTTGAGCTTTCCGTACACGTCTTCGCCTTCTACTTCAGCCACGATCTCCTTATACCCGCCGGATGTTCCTTCGGTGTAATCAACCAGCGACATGCGCCAGCCCATTTTTTCACAAAAACGCTGGTACATACGGAAGATATCGCCCGCAAAAATAGCCGCTTCGTCGCCCCCGGTACCGCCCCTGATTTCCAGAATGACGTTTTTACTGTCATTTGGGTCTTTTGGCATAAGCATCTCTTTGATTGCTTCTTCCAGCGTTTCCCGGCGTGGCAGCAGTTCGTCCAGTTCGGCTTTCGCTAACTCCCGAAAATCTTCATCCTTTTCCGTAGCGATAATCTGTTTGGCATTCTCGATCTCTTCGAGCAGCTGCGTATAGGCCTGATACTGCACAACGATCTTTTCCAGGTCTTTATATTCTTTACTCAGCTTCATAAACCGCTTCTGGTCGGAGACGACCTCCGGCTGTACGATTTGCTGAGATACTTCGTTGAAGCGTTCGCGAATGGCTTCTAACTGGTCGAGCATGAGTTATAACTTTAATTGCCGTTCTTTCTGAGGAACCGCAAAGGGAATAGACAATTTATAAAAACAAAAATACGAAAATCCCGTCAGTTGCGCTTTATCGTTACAAGTTGCAACCAAGCGTATGATAAGATCGTTTTCCACTAAAAATGACGAAACCTTACTGCATTAAGTTCCTGTTTATGATACGCTCTTTGTCAATTCTTGGTTTGTTAATCAGCTTTTTACTTGCCTGTAACCCCGAACGGGTGCATTATACCAATGAGCTAAAGCAGGAAATGGCCGACTCGAAAATCAAACGGATTACGGATTCTGATCTGACCGAAACCATCGATAACCTGGGCGGTAAAGTTAGTGCCACGATACAGAAAGAATTGACGGCTCAGCTCCAGAAAACATCGAATCCCGCTGAGCGGGCAAAACTTTGTCAGCTGCAGAACCTGCCTCGCACAACAGCCATTGCTGAACGTTACGTGCTCGACATCCAGTTGCTGGGCGCTGCTGATGTACAGAACAAAACTTTGAGCACGAAGGAGCGCGAAATTCTGGATGCGTATTTATACAGTGCCAAACAGAAGCAGTCGCCGATTTCTAACATCCAGAAAACCAGCGATACGTCGTTTGTGTATAATGCCCAGATCCCGCCCGACAGCCCAATTTGTGAAGCCTGTTTTGGCAAGCAGGCCGTTCCATTTGCGGTCTGGCATCTGGGCTTTCAAAAGCGTGAAGTGATTCGGCGAATGAATGCCTCTACGAAAAAAAGCAAACGATCTTAATAGACACTGACGCTACTGAATGATCAATGCGCTACTTCCTGGTCCAGGCAGCGCAGATACATTTGAATTGTATTATCCAGCCCATAATAGAGTGCATCGCAGATGAGGGCATGCCCGATGGAAACTTCTTTCAGGCCGGAAATCTGCTCATCGAAAAAGCGCAGGTTTTCCAGACTTAAATCATGCCCTGCATTCAGACCAAGATCTAACTCATTGGCGCGTTGGGCGGCTCGCACAAATGGCGCAACAGCAGCTTCGCGGTTTTCGGCATAATGAGCGGCATAAGGCTCGGTGTACAGTTCAATCCGGTCGGTACCAACGGCTTTGGCTCCCTCAACCATGCGTTCGTCGGCATCAACGAAAATCGACACGCGAATTCCGTCGGCTTTGAACGTATCAACCAGTTGCCGCAGGTGGTCGGCATGACGGATCGTGTCCCAGCCCGCGTTTGACGTAATGGCATCCGGCGCATCCGGAACCAGCGTTACCTGGTCGGGCTTAACCCACTTTACCAGTTCGATGAAACGCTCGTCGGGATTGCCTTCAATGTTGAATTCTGTTGTTACAACTTCCTTTAGATCCAGTACGTCCTGATAACGGATATGCCGTTCGTCGGGGCGAGGGTGAACGGTGATGCCCTGCGCACCGAAACGTTCGCAATCGAGCGCGACTTTAACGAGGTCGGGGTTGTTGCCGCCCCGGGCATTACGTATCGTAGCGATTTTGTTGATATTAACGGATAAGCGAGTCACGACCAGGAATGATGAATTATGAATTATAAATGATAACGGTATGTGGTTTTGTTAACTTTGCTTGATGGGAGTTGGTTCGTTTTGCCAACATTCATCATTCACCATTTATCATTCATCATTAAAACGATGTCTCTGAAACAACAAATTGACGCCGATATCAAGCAGGCTATGCTGGCGAAAGATCAGGACCGGCTGCGCGCATTGCGGGCTGTGAAGTCGATGATTCTGCTCGAAGAAACCAAAGAAGGCCAATCCGGCGACCTTAAACCCGAAGATGAAACCCGTATTCTGACCAAGGCCGTAAAACAACGCAAAGATTCGGCTGATATTTATCGGCAGCAAAATCGCCCGGATTTGCTGGCTGTGGAAGAAGCCGAAATTGCCGTCATTGAGAACTACTTACCCAAGCAACTGTCGGAGGGTGAATTAAAGGAAAAATTACAGGTCATTATGGCCCGCATTGGTGCATCAGCGCCGTCGGATATGGGGAAAGTAATGGGCGTAGCAACCAAAGAACTCGCCGGACAAGCTGATGGGAAAGCCATTTCGGCAATGGTGAAGCAACTTTTACAATGATTGAATGATTGAGTAATTGAATTGTCGAATGGCGTATTCAATCACTCAATCATTCAATCATTCACTCATTTGACTCTTGAATACGCTCGATATTCTGATGCTGATTCCCCTGGCCTGGGGTGCTTTTAATGGATACCGCAAAGGTCTGCTTGTCGAGATCGTTGCGGTTATTGCGTTTGTGATAGCCATGATTGTCGGGTTCAAATTTCTGGCGTTTGGGATAGAATTACTCAGTCCATACATCAGCCGCGAGCTAGCCCGGAAAATTCTACCGCTGCTGGGTTTCTCCGTGATTTTCTTTCCAACGATACTGATGATCAATCAGATGGGTCTGGCTATTCGGCGGTCGTTGAAATATTCCCTGCTCGGTACGTTCGATAGTGTTGCCGGGGCTACCGTAGGACTTTTTACGTGGGTGTTTGGAATTAGTGTTATCCTTTGGTTGTTCAGTTATATGAACGTCAAAATACCCCCTCGCCATACCGAACGTGCGTTTCTCTATCCCTACATTCGGCCAATTGCGCCGAAAGTGATGGACAAAGCCGCCGTCTGGGTTCCAAAAGGACTGGAAGCAGGAAAGAAGTGGCGGGCAGAAACAATAAATGAATGATAGAGTAATTGAATGATTGAATAAAATGCGCGTCAGCCTATTCAATCATTCAATTACTCGATCATTCAATCATTCAACATGCAGGACATCCGCAAACTAACATCTATACAGTTAAAAGACTGGCTCACACAACATGGCGAACAGGGATTCCGGGCGAATCAGATTCAGGAATGGCTCTGGAAAAAATCGGCTTTGTCGTTTGACCAGATGACAAACCTGTCGATGCCAACGCGGGAACTGTTGAAAGCGCATTTCGAAATCCGGCCGCTGACCGTCGATCAGGAGCAACGTAGTAACGATGGTACGATTAAATCATCCTTCCGGCTTTTTGATGGTAATCTGGTTGAAGGGGTTTTGATTCCGGCACTACGTAATGATGATGTTGACCGGATGACAGCCTGCGTGTCGAGCCAGGTAGGTTGCTCCCTGACCTGTAAATTCTGTGCGACAGGCTATATGGATCGTAAGCGTAACCTCGACGCAGCCGAAATTTATGATCAGGTAGTAGCTATTGATCGTCAGGCAAAGACGAACTACGATGTTCCGCTCTCCAATATCGTTTATATGGGGATGGGCGAGCCCTTGCTAAACTACAAAAACGTACTGGAATCAGTTGATCGCATTACGTCGCCTACAGGATTGGGGATGTCGCCGAAACGGATTACCGTATCGACGGCGGGTATTGCCAAGATGATTCGGCAACTCGGCGACGATGCTGTGAAGTTTAATCTCGCGCTCTCGCTTCATGCCGCCAACGACCAGAAACGCGACCAGATTATGCCCATCAATGAAAGCAATACGCTTCAGGCATTGGGCGATGCGTTGGGGTATTTCTACAAAAAAACAGGCACACGTATTACATTCGAGTATATCCTGTTTTACAACTTCAACGATACGGTGCAGGACGCGCAGGAGCTTTGGAAATTCACGAAACGCGTACCGGCGAAGGTGAATATTATTGAATATAACCCCATTGCCGAAGCTAATTTTAAAAATACCGATCCACAAACGCTGGATAAATTTGCGGGTTACCTGGACAGCAAAGGCGTGACGGTCAATGTGCGCCGGAGCCGGGGTAAAGACATTGATGCTGCCTGCGGGCAATTAGCTGGCAAAAAGTAGAGACGCAATACATTTCGTCTTATATCCGGATGGCTAGGCTGACGCATCTGAGACACGAAGTATCGTGCCTCTACTTAACAATTTGTTAACATTGCTCTGGCCAGTTTAGCGTACTTTTGTGGCAATCATTGGCTTACAGACCTACTGTCTGCCTGTTTACAGAAGATACCCCACCTATGTTTGGATTAGAAACGGATGTTTTTATCCTCCTTTTTATCAGCTTATTCGCTGCTTGTGCCTTTGAATTTGTTAATGGATTCCACGATACGGCCAACGCTGTAGCCACCGTCATTTATACCAATTCGCTGAAACCGACCGTTGCCGTTGTCTGGTCGGGGATTTGCAATTTTACCGGGGTTTTACTGGGGGGATTGGGGTAGCAATGGGTATTGTGAACCTCCTGCCGGTTGAACTACTGGTCGATCAGAACGTATACCACAGCGTAGCCATGGTGCTGGCGCTACTACTGAGTGCCATTATTTGGAACCTGGGTACCTGGTATTTTGGCATACCCAGTTCGAGTTCTCATACACTTATTGGCTCTATTTTGGGCGTAGGGCTTGCTTTCTCGACTCTGCCTGATAACAAAACCGGTGCCGCCGTTAACTGGGATAAAGCCATCGAAACAGGCGAAGCATTGCTTCTGTCGCCATTGCTCGGGTTCAGTCTAGCCATTGTTCTGATGTTTGTGTTACGTCGGGTCGTGGCGGAGGACGTAAAAGCCCAGCTTTTCAAAGAACCTAAGAAAAATAGTGAGCCCCCCACCTGGATTCGAGGAGTTCTTATTGCAACCTGTTCGCTGGTCAGTTTTTTCCACGGCAGTAATGATGGGCAAAAAGGCGTAGGGCTGATTATGCTGATCCTGATCGGGATTGTGCCTTACCACTTCGCCATACAATCCAATCTCGACCCTCGCCTGATGCAGGCGAATATTGTGGGGATTGAACAGACGATTGATGTACTGAATCCCAGTCAGTTATCGCCGGCTAACCGTGAGCGGCTGACGCAAACCCGTACGGAACTGAGCGAGCTGAAACAGTTGATTGGTGGGCCGCTGGTTGATAATAAAATTCCGAACGAGAAGCGGCTGGACGTGCGGAAAGATTTGTTGCTGATCAACAGCAATATGAAAAAAATCACGTCGGACGAGGGCGCTAACGTTAGCCCAAATCAAATGGCTGTGTTAAACAAAAGCCTTGGTGAAGAAAGCGGACTACGTCGGTTTACAGACTATGCCCCGTTCTGGGTTATCCTGATGATCGCGCTTTCGCTGGGCTTGGGCACCATGATCGGCTGGCGTCGGATTGTGGTAACCGTAGGCGAAAAAATTGGTAAGCAACACCTAACCTATGCACAGGGGGCATCGGCAGAATTAGTGGCTGCGACGATGATCGGCTTTGCGTCGTGGCTGAAATTGCCGGTTAGTACCACACACGTACTGTCGTCAGGCATCGCGGGTAGCATGGTGGCCAGCAAAGGGGTGAAAAACTTACAGGCTGCTACGATCCGGAACATTGCCCTTGCCTGGGTGCTTACCCTGCCCGTGTCAATTTTACTATCCTTTACGCTCTATATTTTCTTCCGCTGGTTGTTGTAACAGGCTCTGTAATTTTACGCTACGTGATTACAGTTCTTTGATTGCAATGTTGCGGAAGCGATGAGCAGCACCGGGTTTCCACGAACCGGCCATGTTGAATGCTTCGGCAGCCTGCGAATACACAGCCGACCAGTGTGCCTGTAGGCCGATCATGCCGCTGGTTGCTCCAGCTACAAAATCATTGACCGGCTCTGTTACTTCCCACATCGGCTCTCCGTTGACCCACAGACGGATACGTGGAACATCCCCTTCCATTCGGATGCGGAATGAATTCCAGTCGTTGGGTTTCCATACTTTGGCGATGTTGGTAGCCTGAGCGCCTTTGCTCACAGTCATTCGTTCGCCCAGCAGGTCGCCAAGGCCGCCGGGAGTTGCCAGCTCGATCTGGTAAGCCATGCCGCTTTCGGTAGAACGGATGAAGATGCCGCCATTGCAAAACGAGTCGACTTTGGCTTCCAGATACAACTCGAAGTTTCCGTATTTTTTATCGGTCAGCAAAATACCCCCCTGCCCATACGGATGTTGTTTCAACGTAATGACGCCGTTCTCTACGTAAAAATTACCGGTCGTGCCCTGATGCGATGTGCGGCTCGTGTGCCATCCTTTTAGGTCTTTGCCATTAAATATTGGCGTAAAGCCTGCCGGAATTTTGCCGATCTGGGCATTGACAATATGTGTGACCAGCGTAAGGAAAAAAAGTACGATTACTCGTTGTAAGAGCATGATAAAAAATTAGTAAGCCTGCTTCAGAATACCTATTTCGCGTCCATAACTACCCGGAAGCCTACGTCCCATCCGTTTCCCGGACCGGCGGCATGGGTCATATACGTAGCGTTTTTGACATCACCCACAAACGAAGCACCTTTCAATACGTGCTGTGTACCCGAACGGGGCGGAGTGGGGTCAGCGAAGATTTTTTCGTTGTAATAATCCTGCACCCATTCCCAAACGTTACCGAGCATATCATACAGGCCCCAGGCATTAGGTGCTTTCTGGCCTACTTTGCTTGTCGTAGGCGAACCCATTTGTGCCGAAGCCCAGATCGCTTTCCAGGATATGTCGTCCTGAGCACCCCCTCTGGCCGCATATTCCCATTCAAATTCAGTGGGCAGCCGGTAGTGGTGGCTTTTGTCCAGCGCGTTTAATTTTGATAGAAACTGCTGGACATCCTGCCAGCTAACCTGCTCAACGGGGTGTTGGTCGGCCTCGTCTTTAACCTTGCTCCCCTGAAACGTCGACGGATTTGTGCCCATCACCTGTTTCCACTGGGCTTGTGTCACCTCGAATTTGCCAATATAAAACGGACGATTGATCCTGACCAGAAAACCGGGCCGGGCATCCTCCTTTACCAGCTTTTCGGCAAGCTGATAATCGTTCTCGGTCCATTGATTACCTGCTTTCTTGCTGTCCGAAGCGTTTTTTGGGGGGTAGGATAGGGAGGTTGAAACCGACCAACCACCATACTTCCGGGCTGAACAAGTACAAATTCCGTACCGATGCTGTTCATGTAAGTCGCTTCCTGCGCTGCTACCCGAAGCGAATAAAACAGGAACAGACAGCCAATAAGAATTTTTATACGTAGTGCGTTCATAGCGGATGGTTATTTGCCGGACTTACCCTTTTCGTCGGGTTTGCTCCAGTTTGTTCGCTCGGCGCGGCCTAGTTTGAATATTTCGAGTTCCTGCTGGGTCATCCCACCGGGAATTACAGGCGTATTGGCGCGCACATCTGCCACTTCTTTCGCCGTTACAACCGACGATTTATTACCTAGCTCGCTGCTGTTTCGCACGTAACTCAATACCGAAGCAATCCATTTATCGTCGTTGCTGCCCATGGCAGGCATCATGTCGGTGTAAGTTTTGCCATCGAGCGGCCCTTTCATTCCATTCAGTAGAAGCTGAATAACCAGCGTTTTATCGCCCTTAACGCGGGGGGAGCCAACCAGCGGAGGAGCGGGCATCTGTTTACTGCCTGCCACCACGATACCTTTTCCATCCGGACCGTGGCAAGTGGCACAAAGCTGCTTGAAAATGGTAGCTCCATTGGTTACCAAAGCCCGGTCAGCAGGACTCAGGTTACGGGTCCGCTCCAGTTCGGCCTGCTGCACTTTTTGCGATTCGGCAAACGTAGTAAACGAAAACTGCATCAATTCATTTTTCGGGTTATCTGCCAGTAATTGTTTGACAAGTTCCTGTGTTCGAGGGGTTTTATGATTACGTAAGGAAAGCGCCAACTGAATCCGTACGTCGGGGCTGGAATCATTGGTTAAGGTTGCTAATTTCTCAATTATCTCCTGATCTTTTTTCGCCAGATAAACCTCACTTATCCAGACCGCTGCTTTGCGTACCTGCGCATCCGAATCCGTAAATGCTTTAAAAAGAGTTGGTTTGTCGATGGCATCCATACCTTCCAGCGTCCATAACGCGTGAATACGGGCCAACGGACTCGGTTTTTTGGGTAGTGTAGCTTTCTCGCCAATGGCAATTTGCTTTAAGGCTGGCACAACGGACTGGTCGTTCCGAACAATCAACAACTGCTGAGCATTATCACGCCACCAGCCATTCGGATGATCCAGATACGTAACAAGCTGACTGGCTGATTCATTGAGCATGTTCGGTTTGCGGCTATCGCGCTTGAAATCGTCGTGTACGACGCGATAGATACGACCCATACCCCGGTTTTTATACAGACCTTTTTGCTGAATAACGTTGCCCAGATACGAGCCTGGTTTCGTCCATTCGCTTTCCTGAATGATGCCGTGGTACATATCGACGATGTAAAAACAGCCATCAGGTCCGGTATACGTATTAATAGGCCGGAAATTCATATCGGCCGATGCCAGCCAGTCTTTCTCCTTGTAAGCGTCTTCAATGTAAATTTTCCCCTCCCGGTTAATCACTTTACCACGCTTGATGATACGTCCTACGGGCTCAGGAATAAAGTAATCGCCCTGCATATCTGCCGGCAGACGGTCGCCCCGAAAAATAGACTGTCCACAACCCGCCGTGTATTTGTTGAGCGTGTTATCTTCAGGACGTAACGCTTCACGACCACCCTGCGCATCCACATTGCCAATAATTGGCCAGGGCTTGGTAAAATTTTCTGAATACTGATCCGCAAAATTCAGCGCACCATAGGCCGGATTTTGCTGAATCTGAACGGCGGGTAATCCCGGACCGGCCTCTGAGTAAAACAGTCGTCCATAGTTGTCGCTGGTCATGCCCCACTGCCCAATCATATTATCGACCAGGGTATCGGCTATCAGTTTTCCGTTTTTGTATTTATAGCGGAGGTTATCACGGGTTGGGTAAATCCAGTTGTCCATGTTCCAGATCAGGCCACCATTCTGGTGTTCGAGATTTCGGGAGTCAATCGCATCGTTCCGAAAGACAATCTTTTTCTCATCCGCTTTTCCATCGCCATTCGTATCCCGATAGCTCCAGATGTGTTGAATGTTCGTAATACCAACCAGTAACTGATCGCCAACAGGCAGAATGGTGCGGGGTAAAACAAGGCTATCGATAAAAATGGTTGATTTATCCATTTTACCATCACCATCCGTATCTTCCAGTCGCTTGATGCGGCTTGTCGGGGCATACTCGCCGGTAGCGTTCGCATCCTTCATGTACGTATTCATCTCCGCTACGTACATCCGGCCGTTTCCGTCCCAGGCGATGGCTACCGGCTCCTGAATCATGGGTTCGCTGGCGACCAGTTCAATGTGGTAGCCCGGCGGCAACTGAATTTTTTTGATACTGGCTTCCGGCGATAAGGGCTCAACGGGTGGATTTGTATCCTGAACGACGCGGGCAAATCCCTCTCCAGACGATGCTTTATCCGGCCTGCTGCAACTGGGTGAATACAACGCAAAAGCCAGAAGACTGGCTGCCAGCAGACCTATTTTTACATTGGGTTTTGTTGTGAAAAAGGATTTCATAACACTTCAGATAAGGTTTTAGGAATGTATCGGTTACGGGGATTCTCGCGTGTTTAGACCTGAACAAAACTAGCCGCAATCAAGTCAGAAGTAATAGGTACCTCCGGTACATACTACCGGCTAACTCTGTTCCTGCGCCCATTCGGGAGAATCCTGCTCAATAGCATGGCGCACTTTGGCGACAATGTCATCAACGGTATCGTCGGGGCTGACTTCAAGAGGGGCTTTAAACTGGACCGTAAGCAGTGTATTTCGTTTCTTGAAGCGTAACCCTTTCTTATCGAAGGCGCGCCGAAAGCCATTGATAACCACTGGTATAACAATTGGTTCGTTGTTTTTGATCAGGTGGCCTGTTCCTTTCCGAACTGGGGCAAAGGGCGTAGTGGTACCCTGTGGAAAACTGACGACCCAGCCATGAGCCAGTGCCTTCGCAATTTTATCGTTGGCCGATGTATCGACCGCTCGTTGTACTTCACGTCCTTCGGCTCGCCAAGAACGTTCGATGGTTAATGCACCCCGCGGCAAAAACCCGCGGCACAATACCCTTTTTCATGGTTTCGGAGGCTGCTACGTAGTACTGCCGCGCTCGGGGACCAAGCAGGTAAACAGGAGGCACCATTGTGTTTTGAAAACCCCATTTAACAGCGCAAAAAATGTGGAAAAAGGCAATGACGTCGGCGAAATACGTCTGGTGATTGGAAAGAAACAGAACGTTGTTGATGGGCAGATTCTCCAGATTTTCCGTTCCTTCAATCTGAATCCGGTTCACGACGGTGTAGCGGGCATACGTCAGCCAGCCGACTATAGCGATCAGTATCCGCCTGATTAAGAGTGAGCTACCAAATGGATCGCACTCAAACAAGCCAAGTACATCCAACGGCATCAGAAACGTAGGCAGGTAGCTGAATTTAGTTGGTTTTATATACTTCATTATTAGGGATAGGCTCAGGTAGTAATGTCAAATATATATCTGGTAATTGAGAAACCGGACGTAGCTAATACTGTTTTCCTGCGAGCATAAACCTTCCTTGCCGTTTCCTAAATCGTTTGTCGAAAATGGTCCGGTCATATAATGACAATACTTCTTTGGTTAATATTGTAATTGACATTAGTTAATTCTACTTAAATGCAAATAGGCGAAATTTTTAAGCAGGTTTTCGGTTCACTCGTGCTTCTTTAATGCCGATTAATTCGTACTTTCACAAAACCCTATCTACTAAGGGACTATATTTTATTTTACTTTTATTTTATCCAAGATAAATACAAAAAAGTATCAACCATGTCATCACAACTAACTCGTCGGGACTGGCTTCGTGCCAGCGGCCTCCTGACGGCCGGTCTCGGCCTGAGCCGGTTTACTCCTGCTGAAGCTGCCCCGTCGAACGCCCCTTTTGTATCGGCGTTTACCAATGAGTTTTCGTTTGCCGATGACCCGTTTGCCAACATGCCCAAGCTGAAAGCCCGGCTATTTGCAAACGAAAATCCGTTGGGAATTGCACCAAGTGCGAAAGAAGCGCTGATTAAGGCAACCGAAATCGGCAACCGATACGCCTGGATGGAATTTGCCCAGTTGAAGAACCCTCTGGCCGCGAATGAAGGCGTAAAACCCGAAAATATTATGATGTCGCCCGGTTCGTCAGATATTCTGATGGCCGCAGCTGACCATTTTGCCAAAGGCGGGGGCACAATCCTGACCAGTGCCATGACCTACGATGATTTACTACAGCGGGCTGAAAAGTTCGGTGCGAAAATCAAGGCCATGCCCATGACGAAAGACTACAAGTATGACCTGAATGCCATCAAGGCGGCTATTACGCCTGAAGTAAAACTGGTCTATATCGTTAATCCAAATAACCCAACCGGTACTATTGTGCCCACGGCTGATCTGGAAGCATTCTGCCGGGAAGTAGCGCCCAAGGTTCCGGTCTTTATCGACGAAGCCTATATTGATTTCTACGAACCCGCCGACCGGCCAAAACTGGGTAAACTCGTAGCCGAAGGAGCCAACTTGATTCTGGCCCGTACGTTCTCAAAAATCCACGGTTTTGCCGGGTTACGTCTGGGTTATGCCATCGCGCAGCCCGACATGCTGAAAATACTACGTGCCTATACTAACGGCGATTTTGCGGTGAGCATTACGACCCTGATGGCCGGAATTGCGAGCTACAAAGATATCGACTGGCAAAATCACTGCCGGGCAGAGAATGCCAAAGCACGTACTTTCACCACAAAAGCGCTGACCGATTTGGGCTACGACGTAATTCCATCGTCGACCAACTTCATTTTGTTTCCAATCCGGATGAAAACCAAGACGTTCGAAAGTCAGATGTTTGGTCAGGGAATTGGTATCCAGACGCGTGATTTCAATGGGCAGCCGTTCTGCCGGGTTAGCGTCGGAACAATGGAGGAGATGGCCATATTCATGGATGGATTTAAAAAAGTAGTCGGATAAATAAAGAGGGAAGGAAGAAAAGGAGCAAAGGGAGAAAAGCAAAGAACGATTGTTCCGTCTCTTTCTTCCCTATTCTACTTTCCTCCCTTTCTTACCCTTCCTTCTGTTTCTTTCTATGACTCGAAGAGATTTTATCAATTCAACAAGTGCCAGTTATGCCAGTTTATTGGCTTGGGGAATGCTACCTGCTGCTCCGGCATCGGCTTTCGATCTCCCTGCCAATGGGCAAAGTAAAGAGGGTAAAGGCAGAAAAGTTATCATTTTAGGAGCCGGTTTGGCAGGAATGACTGCGGCTTATGAACTCGGTAAATTAGGCTACGATTGTACGGTGCTGGAAGCACGTTCCCGATCGGGTGGGCGCGTCTGGACGGTCAGGGGCGGCACGCAGGAAACTGAACTGAACGGCGGCCCTGCGCAGACCTGTTCCTTTGCCAACGGTTTATACTTCAATGGAGGAGCTGCCCGGATCCCCCACCACCATCAGATTACGCTTCAATACTGCCGGGAATTGGGTGTTCCGCTCGAAATTTTCAACGGGGCCAATGAATCGGCGTTTTTGTATAATGAGGGCGGCACGGGAGAGCTAGCCAACAAACGGATGCGTATCAGCGACTACCATAATGATATGCGTGGTTATACATCCGAATTGCTGGCTAAAGCACTCGATCAGTCATCACTCGATCAGCAACTGACTAAAGAAGATGTAGAAAAGCTGATTGATTTCCTAAAAAATGAAGGCGATCTGAATACGGCTCATCTTTACAAAGGAACCAACCGCCGGGGGTATAAAAGCAAAAGCGATCCGGGAGCGGGAAATGCACCAGGAACACTTACCGACCCATACGGACTTACTGACCTGCTACGTTCGGGCTTTATGCAGCCTGTTTTCTACAACGTAGGAGATTACGCATACGAGCAGCAAACGACTTTGTTACAGCCGGTTGGTGGGATGGATGCCATACCGAAAGCACTCGAAAAAAAGCTGACAGGAAAAATTATCTTCGGCGCGCCCGTTACGGAGCTTCGCAAAACCGAAAATGGCGTTCGGGTCGTTTACCAGAAAGCAGGCAAACCCGTAGAAATTGCGGGTGAGTTTTGTGTCTGTACGCTGCCGCTGCCGATGCTCAAAAATATTGAATCCGATTTGTCGGGTACGGTCAAGCGAGCCGCTGATTTTATTCCATACATGAAGACCGGCAAAATCGGCCTTCAGTTTAAGCGTCGATTCTGGGAAGAAGACGACGGAATTTACGGCGGCATTTCACGTACTAACTTAGATATCAATCAGATATGGTACCCATCCTTTGGGTTACAGGGACCTAAAGGGGTCCTGATTGGTTACTATAATTTTTACAGCCGGGCCGAAGCCGTCGGGGCATTGCCTGTTCCCGAACGTGAAAAACTGGCATTGGAACAGGGCGGTAAAATCCATCCGCAATACCCATCAGAATTTGAGAACTCATTTTCGCTGGCCTGGCATCGGATTCCCTTCAGTGGCGGTGGATGGGCTGTTTATGATGAGGCTACCCGTAAGAAATATTATCCGGCTCTACTGGAACCTGATGATAACATTTACTTCGCAGGTGAACACACGACGTACCTGACAGCCTGGATGGCGGGCGCGTTCACTTCTGCCCGTCGGACCGTTGAAGCCATTCATGCCCGGGTAGGTGAGTACACAAAAAAATAGTTTACGATTAACCTGAATAGACGCTATTAATCCAATGAAAAACAACCTGCTCTCTCTTTTACTTTTCCTTTGCTGTGCTTTTACGACTCAGCTGCTCAGTCAGCGCGTCTGGGGGCAGACAACGGCAGCTGCGACCGGCATGACCGTTGAACAGCTCAAGGCAGTCAAAGCAGTGAAAATTGCTAATCTTGATAAAGACACGTATTTCAAATCGGGGGGCTTTATTCTGGATCGCTACGAAGAGCGGCCTGCTTACGTGTTCACCTACAGTGACGGAATCACGCGGAAAATTTATCTCTATAAAATCTTTGCAGCCGAAGATACCAAAGACCTCGGTTTGCTGGCGATCTATAAAAACGAAAAATCAGGCGAGGTAAAACCATTTGTGATTCCCGGTGCCTCAGCCGACCGCAAGGCATGGGATGCGTACATCGACGATCTTAAGTACGTTGGTGAAAAAGAACCCGGCCTGATGTCGACCCTGACGTTTGTTCTCTCGCGCGAGATGGCCGGATTGCTGTCGGGTGGCGCTGGTGCTAAAACCGATGAAGGTGGTGCTAAGAAAAAGAAGAATATAACTTCTGCTTCGCTGCCGATGCGTCGGTAACACTGGCTGACGGGTCAATCAAAACCATTAATAAGGTAGCTGTTGGCGAAACCGTGATGGGGTATGATGCAAAAACGAAGCGATCGATACCGACACACGTAACCCGAATTGATACTCACGAAGGTGATTTTGCACTGTCGGGGGTGTGGGTAACTCCTGTGAATGAACTCACTGCCGATAACCGTAATCAACTCGCAACGCCCACCTTACTGGAGGCAACTGCCAACCATCCTGTGCTGACTGCAAGTGGGCGTAAATCGCTGGGCGACGTACAAGTGGGCGAAGTGCTGTATCATTATGACGCTGCTATTCAGGGCGTTTCTGCCTACAAAATCGTTCGGATTGCAAAAAAAGTCCGTTCGGTTAATAAGGTGTATAATCTGGTAACAGAATCGGGCGCGTACCTGATTGGTGATATGGTTGTGCTGGATAAGTAAACGTTCTGATAAATCTATTTGCGGAAAGCGGGGAAACACATTCTCCCGCTTTTTTATTTGCTCAGGCAAATTGCCCCACTCAGCTTTTGACTGTACTTTTGTCTGAGAACTGTATGCAAGCATACTAATTCCCCGGCAAATTTATGGCAGATGCATTCATTTATGATGCCGTCCGGACACCCCGCGGACGAGGAAAAAGTGATGGTTCCTTACACGACGTTCAGCCAGTTCAGCTGCTTACGAGCGTCTTACGGGAACTTCGCAATCGAAAACAACTCGATACGTCGCTGATTGATGATGTCATTATGGGCTGCGTTACGCCCATTGGCGAGCAGGGCGCAGATATTGCCCGAACGGCTGCGCTTGAGGCCGGTTATGATGAATCGGTAGCGGGCGTTCAGCTCAACCGATTTTGCTCGTCGGGCCTGGAAGCCATCAACATGGCAGCGGCCTACGTCATGTCGGGGCAGGTTGATGCGATCATAGCCGGGGGCGTTGAGTCAATGTCGCGCGTGCCAATGGGGTCCGATGGCGGTGCTTTGTTTATGAATCCGCAGATTGTGGCCCGGCATAACATTGTGCCGCAGGGCATTTCCGCCGATTTAATTGCGACGAAATACGGGTATTCCCGTTCGGATGTCGATACGTATGCCGCCGAGTCCTATCGTCGGGCCGTTGAAGCACAGGCTGATAATCGGTTTCAGAAAACGCTTGTTCCGTTCAACGATGAACTTGGCGTTACGTTGCTCGACCGGGATGAAGGCGTACGACCCGGCACAACGGCCGAAAGTTTGAGTAAGCTCAAACCTGCTTTTGAGGCTATGGGTCAAATGGGTCTGGATGCACTCGCCCTGCTGAAATACGCTCAGTATGATAAAATTAATCACGTTCATCACGCTGGCAACTCCTCGCAAATTGTTGATGGGGCAGCTGGCGTTTTAATTGGCAGTAAAGAATTCGGAGAAAAATCTGGTTTGAAGCCTCGCGCTCGTATTAAGGCATTTGCCGTAGTTGGCTCGGAACCCACGATTATGCTTACCGGTCCGATTCCGGCCACGCGCAAAGTACTCAAACGGGCAGGCATGAACATCAGCGATATTGATCTGTTCGAAGTCAATGAAGCGTTTGCTGCCGTACCGCTGCTGTTTATGGATGAGTTAGGCGTTGATCATAGCTGCCTGAATGTCAACGGCGGATCGATAGCCCTCGGGCACCCGTTAGGCGCTACCGGCGCTATCCTTTCGGCTACCCTGCTTGATGAACTGGAGCGATCCGGCAAACTGACTGGTCTGGTAACGCTTTGCATTGGCGGGGGCATGGGCCTTGCAACCATTTTCGAACGAATCAATTAATACGTGGTGGATAATGATTCTGACGGGCTTTCGCCAGTGATAAGGTCATTGCGCATCATCCATTATTCATACCCATTTGACCAATGATAAACTACACCGTTGACCAAAACGTAGCCATTATTTCGTGGGCCATGACATCGGCACCGATGAACGTATTAAACGATGCGTCCATTCCAGAATTTGAAGTGGCTCTGGAGCGGGCTTTTGCCGATGAATCTGTCAAAGGGCTCATCATTACGTCGGCTAAACCTGAATTTGTAGCCGGAGCCGATCTGAAAATGATTTTGCGGAACAACGATAAAGCCCCGACTGAGATGCTGAAAGTGTCGTCGGAGTTGAATCGTGTTTTTCGACGTATCGAAACTTCGGGAAAACCCGCTGTTGCAGCGATAAACGGCACAGCACTTGGGGGCGGTTACGAAATTTGTCTGGCCTGTCATCAGCGTATTGCCCTGAACAATCCTAAAACCTTAATTGGTCTGGTGGAAGTAACCATTGGCCTGTTGCCGGGTGCTGGTGGAACGCAGCGATTACCCCGCATGCTGGGTATTCAGGCCGCGTTGCCGCTGATTCTGGAAGGTAAAAAAGTGGGTGTTCAGGAAGCGAAGAACCTGGGCATGATAGACGATATCGCTGATAGTCCCGCCGAAATGATGGCGAAAGCCTATGCCTGGATCGAAGCGAATCCGAAACCACTGAAACCCTGGGATGAACTGGATCGTAAAACAGGTAAAATCGTTGGGAAAGACAACTTTAAAATTCCCGGCGGTAACGTACAAAGCCCTGTTGGCGCACAGACCTTCGGACTTGGAACGGCCATGCTGATGGATAAAACCAAAGGCAATTATCCAGCTCCGCTTGAAATTATGGCCTGTGTGTATGAAGGTTTGCAGGTAAACATCGACCGCGCGCTGGTGATCGAGGCCCGGCATTTTGTGAACGTAGCGACCTCAAAAGTGGCGAAAAACCTGATTCAAACGATGTTTTTGGGTTTGAACGAAGCCAACAAAGGCATTAGCCGCCCCAAAGACATACCGAAAACCGACGTAAAGAAACTCGGTATACTGGGCGCTGGTATGATGGGGGCCGGTATTGCCTATGTATCGGCGCAGGCTGGTATTGAGGTTGTGTTGAAAGATATATCGGTTGAGGCTGCGGAGAAAGGAAAAGATTATTCGCGGGCACTGCTCAAAAAAAGCTCAGAACGTGGTAAAGTCGACCCTGAAAAAGTCGATGGTTTGCTCAGCCTGATTAAGCCTACTGACAACGTAGCAGATTTGGAACAGTGTGACCTGATTATCGAAGCTGTTTTCGAAAACCGTGAGTTGAAAGGGCAGGTGACCCGAGAAGCCGAACCGATGTTAGCGAAGGATGGCGTATTTGCCTCTAATACATCTACGCTGCCAATCAGTGGTCTGGCGCAGGCATCGGATAAGCCGGAGAACTTTATCGGTATCCACTTCTTTTCGCCGGTAGACAAGATGATGCTCGTGGAGATTATCATGGGTAAACAAACATCGGATTACGCCCTGGCTGTTGCGATAGACTATGTTCGTAAAATCCGTAAAACGCCTATCGTTGTGAATGACTCACGAGGTTTTTATACCTCACGTTGTTTCAGTACGTACACGGCTGAGGGGATGGAAATGCTCAAAGAAGGCATAAACCCGATTCTGATTGAACATGGGGGCCAGAATGCCGGAATGCCGGTGGGGCCTTTGGCCGTAACAGACGAAGTAGCTCTGGACTTAGTGTACAAAATAGCGAGCCAGGGTGTTGCCGACGGTGCTGTACGTAATGACGATACCAGCTATCAGATCGCTAAACAGTTTGTTGAAATCGGCCGTCTTGGCAAGAAAAACAAAGCGGGTTTTTATGACTACGCCGAAGATCGAAGCAAGAAATTATGGTCAGGCTTACAGGAGATGTTTCCGCTGGCCGCTCAGCAGCTTACGCTCGACGAAGTAAAAACACGGCTGCTTTATCGGCAGGCGATTGAAGCGGTACGTTGCTTCGAGGAAAATGTCGTACGGACAAAGCTGGATGCTGATCTGGGGTCGATTTTGGGCTGGGGCTTTCCGGCCTACACAGGTGGTGCGTTATCGTTTGTGGATTTTGTCGGCGTTAACACGTTCGTCGAAACGCTTGACCGGCTGGCTGATACGTATGGAGAACGCTTCCGCCCGACGGAAAAATTACGTGAACAGGCTAGTCAATTGACCACGGTGGAATAACTTTCTGAGCGTATTTGATCTTCCGATAAAATCTTGAGATTACTGAAATTTCGCTAGGTTTTCTTTCGTGACCAGTTGAAAAGGAATAAGCGTTTCTTTATCAAAAGGCTGTTTTTTGGCAATTTTAACGGCTGTTTCGATGGCTTTGGCGCCCTGTTGCTGGGCGTTCTGAAAAACAGTAGCGTCCAGTTCGCCTTTTTTTACAGCCTGAAGGGCATCAGGAATGGCGTCGATGCTCACAACGATTACTTTATTTTTCAGTCCGGCTGCCGTAAGCGCTTTTACCGCCCCCAGACCCATTTCGTCATTTTGAGCAAAAACAGCGTTAACCTGCGATCCGTACGATTGAATCCAGTTTTCCATCAACGACATGGCTTTGGCCCGATCCCACTCGGCTGTTTGCTGGGCAATCAGTTTCAGGTCAGGGTATTGCTTTAAAATTTCGCGTGCTCCCTGCTCTCGTTTAATTTGAGCGGCCTGGCCCATATACCCTTGCATCATCAGGATATTTCCTTTACCGCCTAGTTTTTCGGCAAGGAATTTAAGCGCAATTTTTGCCGATTCTACATCGTCGGAGCCCACAAAAGCCGATGGTTTGGCGCTGGTTTCAGAATTGACATTGACGATTGGGATGTTAGCCGCCAATGCTTTGGTAACGGCCGGCGAACTGGCTTCTACTTCGCAGGGATTCATGATAATTACATCAACCTTTTGCGCTATGAAGCTTTCGACTTGTTCAATTTGTTTAAGAGCCGACCGTTCGGCATCCACAGTAATAAGCTCTACGCCCATTTCCTGCGCCTTTTTCTCCATTTCGTCGTGCACATTGACGATGAATTCGTTCTGCATACTGAGCATCGTTGCTCCTACGATGAGCTTTTGCCCGTCGCCCGACTGATTTTTATCGGATGAAGATTGGGAACAGGCTGTCAGTAGAAGGGAAGCCAGTAAAATAATACCATGTCGACGTAGTAATTTCATTCGGGAATAATAAGCGAAAGAGTGAATGACTGGAGGTTCTTAAAAATGCTGATTAGCTGTTCCTTTTGTGCTGAAGGCTATCGAGTACAACGGCTCCGACAATGATAACGCCCATGACAACTTGCTGGTAGTAGGACGTTACGTTGAGCAAATCCAGCCCATTGCTGATTACGCCAATTAATAACGCACCGGTTAAAGCACCCGCCATGGTACCTGTCCCACCCGACGTACTGGTGCCGCCGATAATAGCAGCCGCGATGGCATCCAGTTCAAACCCAGCTCCGGCGTTTGGCTGGCCGGTTGTGATACGTGATGTCAGGAGAATCCCCGCTAGCCCCGCTAACCCGCCACAGAGCGTATAGACGATCATTTTTATTTTGCTTAGCGAAATGCCCGATGCTCTGGCTGCCTGTTCGTTTCCCCCGATGGCGTACATATAGCGCCCTACGATGGTTTTGTTGAGCAATACGGCACAGAGTACAAACATGATGATCAGGATAAAAATAGGCATGGGTATACCGGCTAATTGGCCACCGCCAATAAAATTAAAGGAATCTGACAGATTTGAGATAGGACGGCCTTTGCTCAGAATCAGAGCAAGACCCCGCCCGATGGTCATTGTGCCCAGCGTAACGATGAAAGGTGGTACGTTACTTCTGGTTATAACGAAGCCATTGAAAGCGCCCATTGCAAGGCCAGTCAGTAAACCCATCAGAATTGGTACGATTACGGGGTAGGTATCCGGGTGCGCAAAAGAAGCCGCAACGACACCCGCGACCGCTACCATCGACCCCAGCGAAAGATCGATACCACCCGTAATAATCACGAACGTAACACCGAATGCCAGTAACGCATTAATAGAAACCTGTGTGAAAATAATCATCAGGTTAGACCAGTTCAGGAAATTTCGTGTGGTAAGTGAAAGCACCAGGCAAATCAGCCCGAAAGCCACAAAAATGCCGTATTGGCCAAGACCGCTTATCCGCAGTTTGGGTGTATTTTGCGCCAGATCGAACGACGTATTGCCTGTGTTTTTCATGCAGTTTAAAAGAAGGGGGGTGTATTTAGCCGGGCATAGCGTAGCGTAAAATAGTTTCCTGAGAGGCTTGCTTCCTGTTGAGTAGTGCGGTTTGTTTTCCTTTTTCCAGAACCAGGATGCGATTACTCAAGCCCAGTAGCTCCGGTAGCTCTGACGAAATGACAATAACGGCAACCCTGCTGTCGGCCAGTTGTCGGATAAGTTTATAAATTTCAAATTTTGCTCCTACGTCAATGCCACGCGTAGGTTCATCGAGAATCACAAGCGATGGTGAGGCCAGCAATACTTTACCAATCACGACTTTCTGCTGATTTCCCCCACTCAGCTGCGCCACTTTCTGATCCACGCCGGCCGTTTTGATCCGTAGTTCCTGAATCATTCGCTGGGCAGAATCGGTCTCGCGTTGCGTATCAACGAACAGGCCGTTTGCGTGGGCAGGCAGACTGGCTAAGGTGAGGTTATGACGGATGGAAAGCTGAGGAATAAAACCCCAGCCTTTCCGATCTTCGCTGACGTAACCGATACCCGTACGTATGGCTTCCTGAGGCGATGTAATATCAACCAGCTGGCCCCTAACATAGATTTCACCACTATCCGGGCGATCCAGTCCAAAAATAGCACGGGCGAGTTCGGTTCGTCCGGCGCCCATCAAGCCGCCAATGCCCAGAATTTCACCTTCGTGCACTATAAAATTAATGTCGGAAAATGCGTCGCGTCGGGAAAGGTTTCTGACCTCCAGTACGTTGTTGCCTATTTCGGAAGTTGTTTCCGGAAAGAAATTGTTGATTTCGCGCCCGACCATCAGGTTGATTAGCGACTGCGTATTGAGGTCACTCGCGGGGTAGGTGCCAATAAAATTGCCGTCTCGTAGTACCGTAATTGTGTCGGCGAGCTGACTGATCTCCTCCATTTTGTGGGAGATATAAATGATCGCTACGCCCTTTTTTTTCAGTTCGTCGATAAGCCCGAACAGCACGTCGACTTCTTTATGAGAGAGGGCCGAAGTCGGTTCATCCATAATCAGCACCTGGGCATTATTCGAGATGGCTTTTGCAATTTCAACCATCTGCTGCTCCGCTACGCTTAACGCCTTCATTTTCAGCCGGACGTTGATCGCTGAGCCCATATGCGCCAGTAACTTTTCGGCCTCCTGGTTAATGCGTCGGTCGTTGAGCCAACCCGGAAACCATCCCGTCACTTCGCGCCCCAAAAAGATATTCTGAGCAACGGTTAACTCAGGTACAGCCAGAATTTCCTGATGAATCATTGAAATGCCGCTTCGTTGGGCCTCCCTGACGGTTTTGTTAGCTAAAGGCGCTCCATTCAGAAGAATTTGGCCCGAATCAGGCGTTTCGAGGCCCGACAGAATTTTCATGAATGTCGATTTTCCCGCGCCATTTTCGCCCATAACTGCATGAACTTCACCTCTTCTGAGATTTAGCTGAACATTGTTCAATGCCTTAATACCCGCAAAGGTTTTGGTTAGGCCATGCACTTGAAGAATATAGTCAGGATTTTGAATCATGGGCCGCGGTTCGGATAACCTTCAAAGCAAAAAAAGCCTTAAAACTCCTCAAAACACAACTATTGCCTGTAGGGTTAGCTCTATGACGTAACGCCGATGGAATTCATAGGGGTTAAATTAGCCGGAAGCTCATTCGGTGGTATTTTGTTGGGCCGAATTTTCGGATGGCTTCACGATGAACGGGGGTAGGGTAGCCTACATTCTGCGCCCAACCGTAGGCGGGAAATTCCTGGCCAAGTTGCTCCATCAATTCGTCTCGGTATGTTTTCGCCAGTACAGAAGCAGCCGCTATGGATAAATAATGTGCATCGCCCTTAATAATGCAGGTATGCGGAATCATGGGATACGGCACAAAGCGATTTCCGTCTACGAGTAGATGTTCCGGGCGGACAGAAAGAGTATCGATGGCTCGGTGCATAGCTAAGAAGCTGGCCTTCAAGATATTGATGCGGTCGATATCGTCATGCGAAACTTCGGCAACGCTCCAGGCTAACGCATCCCTTTCAATATCAGTACGTAACGATTCCCGTTGAGCGCGGCTTAACTGTTTCGAATCATTAAGAATCGGGTGCGTGTAGTTTTTGGGCAAAATTACGGCAGCCGCCACAACAGGGCCAGCCAAGCAACCCCGGCCTACTTCATCTAAACCCGCTTCAATGATATCCGCGTTGTAATACGATTTGAGCATTTGTATTGCCGGCTATTCCGGTTGAATAAAAATACTTGTTTGTGGTTTAGTCTTCCAGAACGTTACCGAAAATCGTATTTTTTAGAAACAAAGCAAACAGCAGGAAGGAGATACCCCAATACAAATAAATCCGGTAATAGTCTTGTATGTCTTCATAAATCTGAACCCGAATGGGGGCTTTCTCCAGTTTGCTTATCTGCGCAAACACCGCCCGTAGTCGCCGGGTATCCGTTGCCCTGAAGAAACTCCCATTGCCAATCGTCGCGATTGTTTTAAGAATCCCTTCGTCAACAGTGGTTGCCTTCGTTGCCGACGTAACGGCACGTCCAACGGCAATGGTATACAGTTTGATATTGAACATTTTAGCGAGCTTAGCAGCTGTGATTGGGTCAAGGTTTCCGGCAGTATTGTCGCCATCGCTTAGTAAAATAATGATCTTACTTCGATCTTTTTTCCACGGGTCGGTTTCCTGTTGTAACGTGTCGGTCGGTGTCTCAGAGCGATTTCGCATCCGGTTGATGCAGCGGGCCAGCGCATCCCCAATTGCTGTACCGGACGTGTGGATCATCTGATCGTTCAGGTCGTTCAGGTATTGCTTCAGGAGGCTATAATCCGTTGTAAGCGGGCAGAGTGAAAAAGCTTCTCCGGCAAAAATTACCAAACCAATCCGGTCGTTTTGCCGGCCATTCACGAATGTCTGCGCTACCCGCCGGGCAGCGGCCAGTCGGGTAGGTGGTAAATCGGTTTCACTCATCGACGCCGATACGTCCATGGCCAGCATGATATCAATCCCTTCTGACTGTTCTTCGCGCTGCTGCCTGACAATTTGTGGCCGAGCAAGCGAGACGAGCAATAAAGCAATGCCCAGAAAGACACTCAGCGGCAGCAAATAACGCAGCCAGCTAAGTAGAGAACGCGTTGTCTGCTCACGTTTGCCCCGGCTGGACGATCGCATGGAATCAAGTGAGATGTTTAATCGTTGCTGCGCGTTCCGGTGTAAATAGTAGCGGAGCAAAAACAGCAGTAAAATAACCGGCAGCAGAAATAAAGCCAACGGATTGGCTACCTGAAACTGTTGCCATTGCGCCGGACTGAACCAATGAAGCGAATACCAGGGTTCCATTCGTTCAGGAGTAAGTAGGATTTTCGGTCGAATCAGATTGCTGAATCGCTTCAGCTGGGTTGTGGACTGGTCGTTGTAATCTGGCCCGGCTACGGTGATATACCTGCGTAGCTACGTCACGTAGTATCCATAAAGCGGGTTGCGATTGAGCCGAGAACGTACCACCGTAAATCATGCGGTCGGCTTCCCGTAAGGCATCGGTAACCCGCTTATCACTGATTCGTTCGGCCAGTTCGGGCGTTGTCAGGGAAATATAAGGCTGTCTGTCCAGTCGCTCCAGATACATTTTCCACATAACAATTGCCTGGTTCGCCGTTTCGGAAGCTGTTAGTGAAGTAAGGCTCTGGCTAAGCTGATTGTAGTTGCGGAGAAACTGGAGGTGGCGCCGATTAAGTCGATAGAGCCGCCACTGCCGACGGATTGTCCGGCCAAACAGTCCGTATACGGAGGCCGTTACGAAACTGATGGCGAGTAATCCCTTGATCAGCATGGCATAATTAAACTGCTGCTGCAGGGGAATCAGGGAGGTCGTCGTCGCCAATGTAAACGCCTGCGGATTTGTAGAGCGCAGTTGTGCTGACGTTAGCTTTGAGTGCAGGAAAACAGTATCGGTTGGTGTCCATAGGGCTGTGCAGTCTACGTCATTCAGAATGCGAATTGGCACGCGCAAGAGCTGGATTGAGTCCGTTTCAAACGATAGCAGCGTATACACGGCGCTGTCGCGACTGACAGCGGCCGAGCCCGAGCCCGTCGTCTGAGTGGCATACACATCCACACGCTGTACCCGATACGGGCGGAAATGCGTAGCGGTATCCGGAAATAAGGCGTCGGTTTGGGAGGGATGCCGGTATGTTAAGGCGTACTGAAATGGACGACCAATCTCAATACTATCTGTCAGAAAATGAGCGCTGACGTTCGAACGTGCAGGCGGTTGTGCCCAGCCCGAAACAGCCAGAAAACAGCAGAGGTTGAGAAGCCAACAGGTACGTAATTTCATTGATACTTTCTTACCCTGAACAATTCAACAAGTTTTGGCACAAAGTCTTCCTGCGAGTCGAGTGCCAGGTAATTGGCATTAAACTGTTTGCAAAGTCGTTCCAGCCGACTCTGATTCTGGCGGAACGTATCATGCAGTTTAGCCCGAAACGAAGCGGAAGACGTATTCATCCATACCGTTCGGCCGGTTTCAGTGTCATGAACAGGAATAATACCAAGCTTTGGGATTTTCACTTCCCGCTGATCATACAGGTGAATAACGACTAGATCGTGTTTTTGGGCTAAGGCCCTTAGGTTATGTTCGTAGCTCTGATCGATGAAATCTGACAACAAAATGACCACGCTACGTCGTTTCAGTACGTTCAGGGTAAAGAGCAAGGCATCGGCAATGTTCGTTCGGCCGGATTCCGGCTTTAATTTGTAAAGGCCCATAATCAATTGATAGCCTGTTTTCAGGCCATTCGCTGGCTTGATATACCGCTCTTTCTGATCGGAGAAACAGTACAAACCAACGTGGTTAGCTTCACGGATAGCCGATAACGCCAATACTCCGCACACTTCTTTGGTTGCTTCCAGCTTGTCGCGGTAATGCGGACCAACGAGCTGTGATGCACTGACATCGACGACAAAAAACACGGTCTGGTCTTTCTCTTCTCGGAATACTTTTACAAACGTACCGTGGCCTTTTGACGAAACGTTCCAGTCGATAGCCCGGACATCATCACCGTATTGATACGTTCGTAAGTCGCTGAATTCCAGGCCTGATCCTTTGAATATAGACCGAAAACTTCCGCGCATCTGTGAGTTGACCGCCTTGCGGATGCGAATGTCGAAATTGCGGAGTCGGGCTAAAAATTCGTCCATGAAAGGCGGATAGGCTATACAGTGAAATCGCGCAGTTTTTCGGTAATCTACCTCAATTATTTATTAACGGGGAATGGAACACTTTTTATTCAAACGTACAAGCAAAGGTACAATAAGCCTGAAGAGGATGAGCCATTTTTAAATCTTAAGCTATTTTAACGGACAATATCGAACTTTGCCAGGGAAGATTTGCTTACGAAATTATTACATGAATTTATGCGCTGGAACCAGTTAATGTCTTTTTTGTGCGGCCTGTTCATGACTACCTGGCTTTTATCTGCCTGTACAACTCCCGAAGATGAACGCCCGGATAATTTGATTGATAAAAACCGCATGGCGGACATCCTGACGGAGGTGCACATGGCCGAAGCACGCGTAAGTCGGTTAAGCTTAGGCTCTATTGATTCGTCGAACATTGCTTATAAACACCTGGAAACCCAGATTTTTCGGAAATTTGGGGTCGATACGGCTGCTTATCGAAAAAGCTACATTTTTTATTCGTCGCACCCAGCCGAAATGGAAGCCATCTACAAACAGGTGGTTGGTAAGCTTACAAATAAAACGAGTGCCGCAAGGTCTAATCATTCATAACTGTTGGTATTATCCTGGGGCAGGAATTTCATGTCTGATACTCGTCTGAGAATAACAAAAAACAGGATATTGATTATCCGGTTTGGGACGCTGCATTCGCGAAGCCAGAATGTAAGCCAAAGATTTAGGGGAAAACGCCCGTAATTAACAATTTTTAATGATTATTTTGTGCAGAAAATGGAGGTGTCATAGTTATATGAATAACTCCCTTATTAATCCTGTATTTCTGTGAAAGAGCGCTTAGTCGTTGTTCCAACGTACAATGAAATTGAGAATATCGAAGCTATCATTCGAAAGGTATTCAGTTTGTCTGAACCTTTCGATATCCTTATTGTCGATGATGGCTCTCCCGATGGCACAGCTCAGCGCGTTCGTGATCTACAGGAAGAATTTAACCGGCATGATTCCTCTTTCTCGGTTCGGGGAACGCTCCCGCCCGGGCACGCCTGCATTTGTTGGAACGACGCGGGAAATTAGGTTTGGGAACGGCTTACATTGATGGGTTTAAATGGGCTTTGTCGCGAGGGTATCAGTACTTGTTTGAGATGGATGCCGACTTCTCGCACAATCCTGAAGATTTGATTAAACTCTACCATGCCTGCGCTGATGATCGCCCCGACCGAGCCGATGTAGCCGTTGGATCGCGCTATATTCGGGGGGTCAACGTAGTGAACTGGCCTATGGGTAGAGTATTGATGTCCTACTTTGCCGGGGTATATGTGCGGTTTATTACTGGAATGTCGGTGATGGACCCTACGGCTGGCTTTATTTGCTACCGAGCAGAGGTATTGGAAGTTATTCTGCACAACCCCATCAAATTTGTGGGCTATGCCTTTCAGATTGAAATGAAATTTACGTGCTGGAAATATGGCTTCCGTATTCACGAAGTGCCCATTATTTTCACCGATCGCACAAAGGGCGTTTCTAAAATGTCGTCCAAGATTTTCAAAGAGGCCGTTTTTGGCGTCCTACAGATGAAAATCAGCAGCTTTTTTCGCCATTATATTCCGCGAAAGCAGGCAAAAGCACCCGAAGAGCCGATTGTCACTCACTGAGCCAGTAGTGTAGTACGTAAATTTAATTTGCTGCCTGTTTGGAGCGATGCGCATGGCTTACTTCACGAGCCATATTCATTAACCGTTTCCAGCAGCGGCTGATGGTTTTTTTGTCCTGCGTTTTCTTAGCAGGTGCAACTGTTGTCGCCACGGCCTCGGTTTTAGTCGTTGTATTGCGGGCTAATACTGAAGTTTTTGATGAGCTATTGGCTTCCGTTTTTATCTGGACGGCTGTAATCTTATCCGTTTTTGAGGCAGCAGGTAAACTACCCTGGGTTGGCATGGCTATCGTTGTTGATACAAACAAGCTGGTTGTAAGTATCGAAGGAGCCAGATAGCTCATTGTTTTAGTTAACCGAAGCATTCTCATGAGTAGGTTTATATATCGTACAAGTTAGCTCCACTAATCAATAGTTGAAGCGCTTGTCCGAAGATAACGTGATTGGTATTATTAACTGATATAATAGTAAATAAATATTTTACGAATCACCATTTTTGGCGTAGTGAAATCTAAAAATTAACTGTCTCACAAAATAGTATACGGCTTAACATCGTTTTATTCAGTCTTTAACTGACGGGTCAGTAACGTACTGGTGACGTACATTTATTAGAATACAGAAAAGACGTTGGTGGATTCGTGACGATAAGCGCAATGACGCCCACAGGAAACTGTTATCTTTACAACATCGTTTGTAAAATACTATGTTTGAGAACCTTCAGGATAAGCTTAATAAGGCCATTAAAACCCTAAAAGGGCAAGGCCGCATTACAGAAATTAACGTTGCTGCTACTATTAAAGAGGTCCGTCGTGCCCTTACTGATGCTGACGTTAACTATAAAGTTGCAAAAGAAATTACCGACCGTATTCGTGATAAGGCGCTGGATCGTAAAGTGCTGATTTCGGTTGAACCTGGCCAGCTCTTCGTCAAAATTGTACAGGAAGAATTAACCGAACTGATGGGCGGAGAAGCGCAGGGAATCAACATCAAAGGTGATCCTGCTGTTATTCTGATTGCTGGTTTACAGGGTTCCGGTAAAACAACCTTCTCGGGAAAACTGGCGGCCTATCTGAAAAAGCAGGGACGTAATACGCTCCTCGTTGCGGCTGATATTTATCGGCCGGCCGCTATCGATCAGCTGAAAGTATTAGGTGAGCAGGTGGGTGTAGAGGTATATTCAGAGCCGGAGAACAAAAACGCAGTTCAGATTGCGCAGAATGCTATCTCTCAGGCGCGCAAAACCGGCAAAAAAGTTGTCATTGTGGATACGGCGGGCCGTCTGGCTATCGACGAGGCCATGATGCAGGAAATTGAAGCGGTTAAACGGGCAATTACCCCGACCGAAACGCTGTTTGTGGTCGATTCAATGACCGGGCAGGATGCTGTTAATACGGCAAAAACCTTCAACGAGCGGCTCAATTTCGACGGTGTTGTCCTGACAAAACTCGATGGCGACGCGCGTGGTGGAGCTGCCCTTTCGATCAAAACGGTCGTAAACAAGCCCATTAAATTCATCAGCACGGGCGAGAAAATGGAAGCGCTCGACGTGTTCTATCCTGACCGGATGGCCAGTCGGATTTTGGGAATGGGTGACGTAATCTCACTGGTTGAGCGCGCTCAGCAGGCATTTGACGAGGAAGAGGCTAAGCGCATCAATGCCAAGATGCGTAAAAACCAGTTCGACTTTGATGATTTCCTGTCTCAGTTGCAGCAAATCAAAAAGATGGGGAACGTAAAAGACTTGCTTGGAATGATACCGGGCATGGGTAAGATGATAAAAGATCTGGATATAGATAATGATTCATTCAAGCCCATCGAAGCCATTATCAGTTCGATGACACCCAAAGAACGCCAGCGCCCCGATATCATTGATGGAAGCCGTAAAAAACGCATAGCAGCCGGCAGTGGAACGAACATTCAGCAGGTGAATAATTTGCTGAAACAGTTTGATGAGATGCGTAAAATGATGAAAAAGATGAACACCATGCAGGCATCCGGCAAACTCAATAAAATGATGCGATAGAATAGAAATATACGGTATCCTGTTTATGGCGTTCATTGCCGTTAACTGGATACCGTATTCTGTTTTATAACTCCAGATAATACCGTCGTCGGCTTGGGTCGAAGCGTTCTATTGCGTAACGAAGAGCTGTGCGAGGCAGTTGCCGGATATGGTCGTGCAGAAATTCTTCCAGAGCGTCGGCGTTACGTTTCCCAACTTCGCGCAGCATCCAGCCAACAGCTTTGTGAATCAAATCATGTTTGTGCGATGATAAAAGTTCGGCTAGGGCAAAAGTGTCACCAAATTTGCCTACCCGAATAAGCGCCAGTGTCGAAACGATAGCCATACGCTGACTCCATAGATGGTTCTCTTCAGCCAGTTCGTAAAGAATTGCGCTATCGTTTTTCACTACGTACCGTCCGATAATGTGCGGGCAAGTCACATCCACCAGATCCCAATTATTGATATATTGGCGGTTAGCCAGATAGCGATCCCGAATGGCGGCCTGCTGGACTGATCCTGTTTTTTGCGTTTGGTACACCCATATCAGCAGACCTATCATGCGACATTCATGATAGGGATCACGTACAAGTTGCTCCGTTTCGCTAATAGGTAGTGTCTGGTATTGTTTTGCGATAATTCGCTGCTGCGGCATAGAAAGCCCTAGAAACTGATCGCCCTCGCCATAATCGCCCGGGCCTGTTTTGAAAAAGCGCATCATCATGATGGCTCGCTCAGGTTGCGTCAACGAAAGAATGGTGTTTTTGACGTCTGTATAAACTATTTCCATAGAAGAACACAAAAAAGCAGAGACCTGAACGGTCTCTGCCAGCACTATAAAATTTGTTGACTTAACTGATTAGTCGTTCAACCTCGACCGTACGAATTCCTGTTCTGACAATAAAGGCAGCGCGTAGAGCATCGTTTTGTTACGTTCAAAAGTCGGCCGGTCGAGGTCAGCAGCCAGATATTGCCCTTTTACAAAGGCTTCCACTGTACGCTTAATGAGATCAGCGTCGCTTGGGCGCTCTTCCTCATCCAGAATCAATACGTCCGAATTTGGCTCATCATGCGAGAACGGGCGAATCGTGCCCGGCGTTTCCGGCCGGATGATTGTGGTGCCATTATAGCTGGTGGGCGTCTGCTTGTCGTCGTTTTTTACACTTACTCCTACAGGTTCTATCTCATCGCCATCGGGATCAACCAGTACAAGTTCGTCCGATAGATCGTCCTCTAAAATGGCTTCAAGCTTATTATTAACGTCCGGCGTTTCGCTAACGACGGGTATTGGTTCAGCCTCAGTAGGAGCGGGGCTCTTGAGCTGATCCATCAACGTAGTGGTTCCGTCGAAACCAGCAGCAATGATTGTTACCCGTAAGCTCTCGCCAAGATTTTCATCCGTTATCGCCCCGAATTTAAACATCCGGGCTTCCGCCTGAATCTTCTTCGCTACGTGCTCCGAAATAGCCATCTGCTCTTTCAGACGCATGGCATGTGCCTTACTCGACGATATTGTCAGCAGAATTCGTTTCGCTCCACGTATGTCGTGATCATTTAACAATGGAGAATTTAGAGCGGCTTCAATAGCCCGTAACGCCCGATCTTCGCCAGCTGCTTCAGCCGATCCCATCACAGATTGGCCAGCACTTTCCAGCACTTTTTTAACGTCGGCAAAGTCAGCGTTGATATCGCCCTGCGTGGTTATGATTTCAGCAATACTTTTTACGGCATTGGCAAGCACGTCATCGGCATGAGCATAGGCTTCCGTCCAGGTCAATTCGCTGTAGAGTTCGGCCAGTTTATCATTTAGTACGACAAGCACTGTATCGCAGCTCTTTTTCAGCTTCTCGATCCCTTCGCGTGCCTGCTCCTTTTTGTCGGTTCCTTCGTACCAGTACGGAGCCGTAACAACGGCGACAGTCAGCAGGCCCATTTCACGAGCGACTTCCGCTACTACAGGGGCCGCGCCTGTACCGGTGCCGCCACCCATACCAGCCGTAATAAAGACCATTTTGGTAGGCGGAGCCAGCAGGTGACGAATTTCGTCGATACTGCTACGGGCTGCATCTTCCCCCGCTTTCGATTCGGTACCAGCGCCTAATCCATCACCCAGTTGTAGCTTGGTTTGCACTGGGTTGCTCATAAGAGCCTGACGATCAGTATTGCATACAGCAAAACTCACATCCTGCATTTTCAGTTCGTGCATGTGTTTGACAGCATTGCCGCCCATGCCGCCTACGCCGACAACCTTAATGATGATTGGGTTCTCGTCTGGAATTTCGAATCTATAGCCCTGACTATTCATCGGATCAGTATGTGATGTCTTGGTGTTATATAAAAACTATGTTAATATCATAAAGCCGGTGACAAACCGGCTTATTGTACGCACTAATAAGGATCTGTTTCGTTACCCCGTATTGGCTGAGTTAACTTACGTAACCAGCGCATAACGGTATTCTCTTCAGGCTCTTTTTCCTGCTTTTCAACAGGCTTTTTCTCCGGCGCTTTGTCTCGATTCGTACTGGACGGATGAGTATATACCGGACGAGGGGGATAGAGGTTGGTGGATACTCTTCGTTATAAACGGCCCGATTGGGATCGCTGATAAACGAGATACGGTTGTCAATAGTCTTGTACCCGGCCCACACCAGTCCAACAGCAGTAGCATACGCTGGGTCACCAACCAGATCGGCACGGCCGTTTGGTTCGAGATGCTCGGGGAAACCAACCCGTACTTCTTCAACCCCCGTTACACGCATAAAGATGTGCTCAACCCCAGGAATCAGGGCCGACCCACCCGTTAAAACAATACCACCCAGCAATTTGCCCTCATAACCTGACCGGATGATTTCGGCCTGCACCAGGGCGGCAATTTCGCGCAGCCGGTCTTCAATAATAACTGCTACGTTTTTCAGTAGTACGTCTTTGGGTTTGCGATTGCTCAAACCCGGCACGGCAACAACTTCATTCAGATTATATTCTGCCGGGTTGGCACTGCCAAATTTCTTTTTGAGTTGCTCCGCCTGATTAGGCAAAATTTTGCAGCCGGATTGAATATCGAGCGTCAGACTGTTGCCTGCCCACGGAAAGACAGCTACATGGCGCAACACATTCCGGTAATAGATTGCCATTTCGGTGGTGCCTCCACCAATATCTACCAGGGCTACGCCCGCGTATTTTCCTCATCGGTCAACACGGCAAGGCCAGATGCCAGGGCCGACAGCATCATGGTATCCTGGGCCAGATTATTACGCGTAATGCATTTGCGAATGTTCCGAGCGGCATTGGCCTGAGCAGTAATCAGCTGAAAATCAGCGCCCAGTTTAACGCCATTGCGACCTACAGGCTGGTTGACATTGGACTCGGTGTCGACCATGAAATCCATCGGCAGCACGTGGATAATTTCCTTGTCGGCCGGAATAGACGTACGATACATATCATTGAGCAAGTGATCGATATCTTCAATCTGGATTTCATCACCTGCCGACGACCGCGTAATACTTCCACTCGACTTGACCGACGTAACGTGGGCACCGCTGAAACTGACATTGACCAAATGAATGTTCAGGTTCGATTGGTTAGAAGCTTCTGCTACCGCTCGTCGGATAGCATTGACCGTGTTATTTACGTTTACAACTGAGCCTTTGGCTACTCCGTCTGTCAGAGCTGTTTCGCCCACACCCAATACTTCGAGTGTTTCCTGCTCTTTGTTGTTACGAATTAACCGCCCAGCAACCGCGCACACCTTGGTGCTGCCAATGTCCAGACCCACTACAATTTTCTCGTCCATGCCCGTTGTTGTCATTCGCAAACTAATTGGTTTCGATATTGAACGTTTATCCGACTGTAGCGGTCCCAACCTTTCGCCGGTAAAACGTCTGTATAGACTAATTTTAACTTCTTAAATTTTGCACTCAAATCAGTCGGCGGACCGAACTCAATTCGATGGTTGCCCATCTGCGGCCACATGGTCACCTCACCTTTCTCATCCACCGATAATTCCACGATCTGCGCCCGCCAGAACGGATCATCATGGATTTGCTTTAACAAAGCCAGTAGTGGTTGATTTCGCTCATTGGCTAAGGAGCGATTTTGGCTAAAATAGTTTCCGGTCAAAATAGGAACTCGCGCAGAGTAATTCATTGATACCGGAAAAAAACGCCCTTCTTCACTTACGTACTGACCCGATACAGGCCGCGATTCATCGCTGGAAGCAACCAGGCGAGCCAGCGGACGAGGTTGCTCAATCACGACGAGCAAATCCCCCGTCAAGTCACGCGAAACCTGACAATTTTTCACCAATCCATGTTGTCGCAGTCGTTTTTCTAATTGTCGAAAATCAACTTCCTTATAATCTTTCCCAATAATCGGATCGTTACCACCATTGGTCAAATAGCCCATTACGTCCCGGCGCGTTAGAAACTTATGTCCGTCAACCTGATCAAGCTGAACAACTACCGTCCGGACATGCTTCTGACCGTGCCGAATTTCCGTAAAAGCGATAAGCCCAAACAGCGCTAAAAACCCCCCGACTGCGAGTAACCATTTTTTGGATGATTTAAAGGTAGTTAACATTTGTAAATTAGCTAAATTGTTATCGAAATATTTTTATTTACTGGTACATCATTGTGTTTTTTAAGGTTGGTAATAGCTGGTCTATATCCCCTGCCCCAATGGTTACAAGCAGCGATGGCTTCATTTGTTGCACAACGCCCGGTAATTCAGCTTTGGTGCATAATTGCTTCGTTTTCGATTGTACGTCTCGAAAAATTAAGTCTGACGTCACTCCTTCCATGGGTAATTCACGCGCCGGATAGATATCCAGCAGAATTACGTTATCAGCCAACGACAGACTTTCCGCAAATCCTTCGGCAAAATCGCGGGTGCGACTAAACAAGTGGGGTTGAAAAACAGCCGTCAGCTCACGGTCGGGGTAAAGTGCTTTTACGGACGATAAAAAGGCTCGTACCTCCGCCGGATGATGGGCGTAGTCGTCAATAAGTACAGCCGCATCTGTTTTAAGTACGTATTCAAACCGACGACGAACGCCCCGGTACGTATTAAGTGCTGATCGAATTGCGTCAGGCGATACGCCTGTTTCCAAGGCGACAGCCCCGGCCGCTACGGCGTTTTCGACATTGTGAAAACCGGGCACCATTAACTGAATATTCGAAATTACGCCTTGCGGATAAACCAGATCAAAGACAAACGATGCCTGCTCGATGCGCAGGTTCTGGCTGAAATAATCGCCTGATTGTAGCGAGTACTGCCGGACGGCGGCTTTCGTTTTATCTGCCAGCGTTAACCCTTTTTTCATAAAAAGTACGCCATCCGGTTCAATCTGGCTGACGAACGTACCAAATGATTCCAGTACGGCATCATGAGCGCCATAGATATCCAGATGGTCGGCATCCGTTGACGTAACAATGGCATATTTCGGAAATAAAGTCAGAAAGGATCGATCAAATTCATCTGCTTCTACTACGCAAACTACCGAGCGCAGGTCGTCGGCGGGTTGGTTAAGCAGAAAATTAGTGCCATAGTTATTGGTAATACCTCCCAGAAAAGCCGCGCAATTGACATCTGCATCGCGCAGAATATGCGCCACCATCGACGACGTAGTGGTTTTGCCATGTGTACCTGCTACGGCAATGGTGGTCATCTGGCCTGCCAGCAAGCCAAGGACCTGCGAGCGCTTCTGCAGCGTGAAGCCGTGTTCGGTAAAATAGATGTACTCGGGATGGGTTTTTGGAACGGCTGGCGTGTAAATCACCAGAGTTTCGGCCGGATTCTCTCGAAAAGACGCGGGTATTTGCTCTACGTCCTCTGTGAAGTGAATTGTCATGCCTTCCGTTTGTAGGGCATCCGTTAAAGCCGTTGATGTTTTATCGTATCCGGCAATGGGATAGCCATTTACCTGAAACCAACGAGCCAGTGCGCTCATACCGATACCACCGATTCCGAGAAAATAAATGTATTTGAACTGATCTAATGTCATCTCCTGAGGGAGAAAAGGGAGGAAGGAAGAGAGAAACAAAGAAGCTACTAATCAATGCCTTTATTCCTGCCTACTTTTCCTCGGTTCTCCTTATTTTATAAGTTTTATTACTTCCTGAGCAATGTCGCGAGCGGCATTGGGTTTGGCCAGCGTTTTTATTTCGATACTAAGCTGTTTCTGCTGAGCGGGGTTGTTGAGTAAGTTTAGTGCAGCCGTAATCAATTCTTGGCGTGCACTATGGTCTTTAACTAAAAGGGCAGCGTTACGTTCAACCAGACTCATTGCATTTTTGGTCTGATGATCTTCGGCAGCTGCTGGAAAAGGGACCAGAATCGCCGGGCGCCCTACCAGACACAATTCAGAAACTGACAACGCGCCCGCCCGTGACACCACTACGTTGGCTACGGCATACGCTTTATCCATGTCATAGATGAAATCGTACGCTTTGATCAACGGTGAGCCAACGGAAGCGACAGCCTGACGGGCCCGTTCGATGAAGGCTGGTCCCGTTTGCCAGATTATCTGAATGCCTTCATCCACAAAACGCGTTAAGCCTGCTTCTATACTCTCATTAATGGTACGTGCGCCCTGGCTTCCCCCAATGATGAGCAACGTTGACCTGTTTTCCTCTAAATCGAATAGTTTTCGGCCAGCCTCGACCTGTTGGTCGGCCAGTTGAATATCACTGCGAACGGGATTACCAGTCAGTTTGATTTTTTCGGCCGGAAAGAAAGCATCCATACCTGGATAGGCCACACAAATCCGCTTTGCCCAGCGCGCCAGAATTTTATTTGTTATGCCAGCGTACGAATTCTGTTCCTGAATCAGCGTGGGAATGCCCTTTAGCGAGGCTGCCAGTAATAAAGGGCCACTGGCATAACCACCTACGCCCACAGCCGCATCGGGTTTGAAGTCGCGGACAATTTGGCGGGCGCGCAGCAGACTACGTCCTAACTTAAGCGGAAAGCCCAAATTCACCAGTGACAGTTCCCGTTTTATTCCTACTACGGGTAATCCCACGATGGTATAGCCTGCTCGGGGTACTTTCTCCATTTCCATTTTGCCCTCGGCTCCCACAAAAAGAATTTCAGTGGCTGGGTCTACGGATTTCAGCTCATTGGCAATGGCAATGGCCGGATAGATATGGCCACCTGTTCCGCCCCCGCTAATGATAATTTTCATTCTGATTATGATTTTCGGTACTCAGCAGAACGATTTCTAGCTACTAATTATAAACCGAATCCTGTTGATTGACTATCTAAATTTTACTCTCGTCTGCCTCTTCCTTACTGACACTAAGCACAATGCCAATGGCTAAACCCGTGAATATGAGCGACGTTCCTCCCATACTCAGTAAAGGAAGGGGTTGCCCCGTTACCGGCGCCAAACCTATCGCCACACAAATACTTGCGAAGGCCTGAAAGACAATGCTAAACGTTAATCCTGCCGACAAAAGCCCCCCAAAGGGCCGGGTAGCTTTCTGGAGTGTTTTCATCCCTCGCCACAAAAACCAGATGTAAGCCAGCACAACCGGGATACCCCTAGAATAAGGCCATATTCTTCGACAATAATGGCATAGATAAAGTCAGAGAAGGGATTGGGTAACGTATTACGCTGGTGACTGTTTCCTGGCCCCTGTCCTGTTAACCCACCATTAGCCAATGCGATATAGGATTGTTCAACCTGGTAAACAATCGTGTCGGAATCCATAAAGCTTTTAATCCGGTTGGTGGCTGTACCAAACCGCTGCCCGGCTAAGAGCGCAATACCCCCAAACAGTACGCAAACACTGATCATATAGCCCAGGTAACGTACTGGAACACGTCCGATATACATCAGTAAAAAGCAGGTTGCGCCCAGCAGCAAAGCTGTCGAGGTATTGGTGAGTATAATGAGCGAGCAGATGACACCAATCCACAGAATAAGATTGAACAGTACGCTCGGATCACTCATAAAACGCTGACGTTTAGCCAGCATAGCCGCCAGATTTGAAATCAACGCCAATTTTGCCAAATCGGATGGCTGAAACGTTTGATTGATAATCGGAATAGTAACCCATCGCGAGGCTTCGTTCAGGTTTGTACCTTTAAAAAAGGCCCATAATAGCAAAGGAACCGATAGCCAAAGTCCGTATTTCGATAAACGAGCGTAATAAACGTAATTGATCTTGTGAGCAAAATAGGTGCAGGCCAGGCCAATAAACAGCAGAGAGCCGTGTTTCAGGAGAAATACTTCGGTATTGCCGTCAAGCTCGCGGAATGCTTTGGTACCTGTCGCGCTGTACACGACCAATACGCTCATTATTGATAAATAAAGGACGATCCACCAAATCTGGCGGTCACCTTTCAGATGCGTACGTATCCACTCGCGGAGAGCCATGTTGTTGAATGATGAATTAGTGAATGATAAATGATGAATGTTTTTACCGGCAAATGTTCATCATTTATCACTTATCATTAAATTTTTGACGGCTGCTTTAAACTGATTCCCTCTGTCTTCGTAGTTTTTAAATAAATCGAAACTTGCGCAGGCAGGGGATAGCAAGACAATATCGCCGGGTTGCCCCATTTCCAGTCCTTTCGCTACAGCGTCACTAACCCGTTGTGTCTCATAAATTGTAGAAATCGTATTGCCGAAATAATCTACTAATTTGTGGTTATCGACACCCAGGCAAATAAGGGCTTTCACTTTCTGGCGGACCACTTCATCCAACTGGCTATAATCATTACCTTTATCCTGGCCCCCGGCGATCCAGATGGTTGGTGCATCCATGCTTGACAAGGCGTAATAAACAGAGTCAACATTTGTCGCCTTGGAGTCATTGATAAATTGAATCCCACTAACCGTACCGGCGGGCTCAAGTCGATGAGCGGCATTCTGAAACGTTTTCAAACCGGCAAGAATGGCGTCGTTCGATGCACCTACCGATTGGGCCGCTAATATGGCTGCCAGCATATTAATGGCATTGTGTGGGCCACGTAAAGGCGTTTCAGCCTGCGAAACGGAAATTGAATGCTCCTTGGTTTTTGTGATCAACGTACCATTCGTCAGGCATCCACCTTCTTCGACAGGCGTCTGCAAAGAAATTGGCAGTCGGTTAACAGCAGGATTACGCTTCGCTAATTCGTCCAGAATGGGCTGACTCTCGTTGAAATAAATGAAATCATCGTCGGGTCGGGCATTCTGGAGGATTCTGAATTTAGAATCGACGTAATTCTGGAAACTGTACCCGTAACGATCGAGATGATCTGGTGTAATATTGAGCAGCACCATAACATCGAGATGCGTATCATACATATCATCCAGTTGAAAGCTGCTGAGCTCCAGCACAAAGTAATCGAACGTATCGGCAATAACCTGTTCGGCAAAACTATCACCGACATTGCCAGCCAGCCCAACATTAAATCCGGCTGTTTTCAGCAGGTGATACGTCAGCAGCGTAGTAGTAGTTTTTCCGTTACTACCGGTTATGCCGATAAGCCGAGCCTTAGTATAACGGGCCGCGAATTCAATTTCCGAAATAACGGGAGTACCCTGCTCCCGAAGTTTTTGAACGAGCGGTACGGTTGACGGAATTCCGGGGCTTTTGATTACTTCTGAGGCATCCAGAATCCGATCTTCGGAGTGCTGGCCTTCTTCAAAGGAAATACCGGCGGTTTGGAGTGCTGTCCGGTAACTTTCTTTTAGCGCACCTCTATCCGACAGGAAGACATCAAAGCCTTTAGCCTGTGCCAGTAGTGCCGCACCAACACCACTTTCGCCCCCGCCAAGAACGACTACTTTCTGAACTGACATAACAAATGTATACTATCGGCAAAATAACGCATAAATGAAGAAGCCCCGACTATTAGTCAGGGCTTTTCGATCATTTTTCTAAAGGAACGCTATTCTTTAGAGGCCAGCGAGCTTGATAAACGGGCACGGTTAGCCAGTTTTACGATTAAGAAAACGACCCAGGCAATGATCAAAAATTGAATCAGCGTGTTGAAAAAATTGCCATACCGAATAGCAACCTCAGGGGTTGTGCCGACGGCTTCTTTAAGCACAAGCTTCAACTGGCTGAAATCAATACCACCCAGGATTAACCCCAGCACCGGATTGATTATATCTTCTACTAAAGACGTAGTGATTTTACCGAAAGCTGCGCCAATGATCACACCGACAGCCAAATCAAGGACATTACCCTGAGCAATAAATGTACGAAACTCGTTTAGCATAAGATTCTCTGGTTTATAGTAGATAATTGGACTCAGCTTTAATAATACGTACTCAGTTCAAATCAAAACCGGCCATTAGGGTCTTTCGGTTTATCGGGTTCTTTTGGCCCACGGAAACTACTAAGATTATAAACCAATCCAATAGCCAGCGTTTGCTGAATTTGCAGGTTGTCACTAAAATCTTTATTGTACAGAGCAATGAGCCCAAACGTTGTGTTTAAATACCGATTTATTTTCGCTGTCAAGAGCAAATCGAGCCGGTGATTGATGTTGTCAAGATGGGCGTACTCGGTGAAAAGCTGATAGCGCGCATTCAATGAAATATTTTCGGTCAGATTCCGGTTGATTACGGTTTGCAATTGAAACGCTAACCACTCCGTACGGCTCTTCTGGCCCGGCGGTACACCATAAACCGTTACGTTAGGGTTAGGAACGTAAAGGCCAGTCACTGGATCAGCACTCACCCGAACTCCCTGATCAGACAGAAAGGTAAAGCGGGGAGCGATGGGGCTCATACGTAATGAGAACCAGTCATTGGGCTTAAAGGCAATACCAGCCGACAGGGTCAGCTGTGCAGGGGCAAAGAAATTTGATACGCGCAGACGGGTTTGATCTGTCGGAAGTTTGTCGTAGCGATAGCCTGGAGCAAAGAATGTGTTGAACGTTCCGGAAACAAATAAGTCCCATTTCGGGGCAATTTTGTGGCCAAGTACCGAAATGAGTATGATTTGATCAGCCGACTTACGGGTAACGCCTAGTTGTGTTACGTAGCCTAATTGCAGGTCAGCCGTATTATCCCAGGAAGTTTTGCCCTTTTCATAAAGTGCCCGCGCGGCTATGGCTGCACCGAGTGCCATAGAGTTAACACCTCCTCCCGACCAATTGCTGAACGAAGTCTGATTAAAATTGACACCACCGCTAAACGATTTCTGCCAGTAAGACGTATCAGGTTTCACGGATACCGTATCCTTAAAGTTAGTAGTGACTCGGGTGGAATCCTGTGCTATCAACCTACCCAAACCAAGTCCAATGAAAAGTATTGATAGGATATATTTTTTCATAAGTTGTCTGAAATACTAGTTGGATGATGTGGCAATGTATTGTAAAGCAGTTAATTATTGAAAAATTTCTACCTTTTTCGTTTGCAGCGACTGCAGGGGAATAACGGTTGTTGTATCGCCGGTACGTAGCGTCAGCGACATGGTATCAATTTTTACGATTTCTCCTTTAATCTCATCAATCTGGACAACCTGCCCTTCTTTATATTTATTTTTTGTATAAAACGAGGACAGAATATTAGCCATAATGTCGCGCGAGGCCACTCCATAACCGATGGCAAAGGCAAAGATGACTCCACCAATGATGAGGTTAAAGCTCGATTCGAGCAACTCCGTATTTATGCCTGCCTGTCCTAAAGCGCTTATAACCGTGATAATCAGGAAAAAAATAAAGACAATCATACTTAATAGCCGACCGGAGGCAATATTGAATGACTGACACAAACTAAATACAGCACTACGTAAGGCATCAGCCACCAGAACGCCCACCTGTAGCATAATGGCTGCCGCAATTAGCTTAGGAATGAAATTAATCAGCGACGCAACCATCTCACTTATGGCTGCTACGCCTAGTTTTTCGGTGGCGGCTTTGATGAATACCAGCAGTATAAAGTAATAAAGAACTTTAGCGACGATTTCGCTTAATTTAATTTCAGTCTTTAATTGTTTAATGATGCTGATTTCATTCAGGCGATTGCCAATTTTGTCGAAACCTACTTTGTCGAGTATCCGTCGAACAATGAGCGCAACCAGCCTTGCAAAGCCAATTCCAATCAGTAAGATGACTATTGCACCAAGCAAACGCGGCACGAATTCAACAAACTGATCAATAAGGTTTTGAAACGTATTGCGTAATACGTCAGCTAATTCAGGAAGTTGTTTCATTGCGGGAGTTTTGATCGTCGGTGGTTACATGATTGGGATTAACGAGAACTGAAGCCAGACCGAACAGGTCGCCTATGTATAGTTCTATAACTGTTGCGGCATTCCGAATAAGATCGATTTCTGATATCAGCTCGTTTTTCAGATTTGGCGGGCAAATCTCATCCGATTCGAGGTCTTTGAATGGGTTTAAATTCTCCATAGTAGCAAAGTCATCGGAAGGGCCAACGAATCGATAGGGCAACTTTGATAGCTAGCAATAGCCAGAAAACAGCGCTTTCCAGATAGCTCTTGCGAAGCTTATCGCGCGAACGCTTGAGCCGCATTTTTACGGCGCTTTCTGTTAATCCATTGATAGTAGCAATGTCACGAATGCTGATATCATCCTGATATTTCATCAGTAAGATCGTTTGCTCTTCCGGCGCAAGCTGTTGCAAAGCACGCTCCAGTTGTCGCGATTCCATTTCAGCCAATTCAGCTAATCCGTCGTCCGATTCTATATCCAGGCGCTCCCAATTATCATCTACATGCACTTCCCGGCGCATGTTGTGGGAACGTAGCTGGTCGGTGCAGTAATTGTACGTAATGGAATAGAGCCAGGTAGAAAACTTCGCCTGCTCGCGAAAACTGCTTAGCTTAACAACTAGTTTTAGAAAAATATCGTGAGTCAGGTCTTCAGCACGAACCGGATCTTTTGTGAAAGACAAACATTTACGATATACTTTGTCGCAATAACGTTCGTATATCTTCTCAAAATAAGTATTGCGTTGAGTCTCGACATACAACCGAACCAACTCCTCGTCCGAAAAATGCTGCATTTTGTATGGTAGTGGCTAGTTAGACGAGAAAGTCATATAAAAGTAACATGCCCGTATTATTTGATTCAATCGGTCAAATTAAATAATATTTATATGTAAAATTAATAAATTAAAAAGAATTACTGAGCCTATGTAGTTTGCAGTTTTATAAATTGATTGCCCATTTTTTAAGCCCGAAGGTTCACGAACGAATTTTATAGAAACAAAAAATGCCCGGCTAAACAACCGGGCATTTTCAACGAAAAAGAAAGCTAAACGATTAACCAATGGCTACACGTTTGAATGCTGAGACAGCCAGTCCTTTGCTGGTTTTCTCTAATAACTGTGAAATAGTCAGCGAGTTATCTTTAACAAACTCCTGATTCAGCAGGGTGTTTTCTTTATAAAACTTGTTCAGTTTACCCATTGCAATTTTTTCGAGCATTGCTTCAGGCTTTCCTTCCTGACGAGCTTGTTCTTTACCAATCTCGATTTCCCGTTGTACAATGGTAGCATCAACGCCATCTTTGTCAAGCGCAACCGGCTTCATGGCAGCAATCTGCATGGCGATATCTTTACCGACTTCCGTTACGTCTGTTCCGTTTGTATTAGTTAAGCCAACCAGAACGCCCAGCTTTCCGTTTGAGTGGATATACGAAACGACTTTATCAGCAGATACAGTTTCGAAAGCAGATACGTCAATTTTTTCACCGATTTTACCCATCAAGTCTGTAATGTGATCCTGTAATGGACGACCATCAGCTTGGGGAGTAGCCAGCAGGGTGGCTTTGTCACTAGCGTCGGTAGCAACCGCTGTGCTAATGATAGCCATTGCCAGATTCTGGAAATCAGCAACTTTCGATACGGGTTCTGTTTCGCAAGCCAGCGCGATCACTTTGCCTGATTTACCATCAGGGCTAACGTGAGCAAGCACAATTCCTTCAGCAGTAGCGTTATCGGCCCGTTTGTCGGCTATTTTTTGACCCTGTTTACGCAGAATTTCTTTTGCTTTTTCGAAATCGCCGTCAGCTTCGGTCAGGGCTTTTTTGCAGTCCATCATACCGGCTCCGGTCTCTTGCCGAAGTTTATTTACGTCAGCAGCAGTAATTGCCATAATAAAAGGTAGTTATTGATTTAAATCGCCAAAAATCATTTGGCAACTCTAGGTTCTATACTGAAATGGAATAGCCCATAGCAGTTGCTACGGGCTATTTTGTTAGTTATAAAGTTTTACAGTTGCGAGTTATCAAATTGTCGCCTGTAGCGAACTATACAATTTTATAACTGACTAACTCTATAACCCTTTTTATGCTTCCTGTTCGTCTTCAGCAACAGCGGCTGTAGTTGCTTCTGCTTCAGGTTGCGCTTCTTCTTTAGAACGAGCCTGCGTCTGGTCTTCACTACGCTTGGCTTCTTCCTCCTCCTGAATCCGCTGATCGTCTTTATCCTGTTTACGCTCCATCAGACCTTCTTCAATAGCCTTACCGATGGCGAGTGTAATCAGCGAAATAGACTTGTAAGCATCATCATTTGCAGGAATAGCGAAGTCTACCGCATCCGGGTTCGAGTTTGTATCGCAGATAGCAAATACAGGGATACCCAAACGGTGTGCTTCGGCTACAGCAATGTGTTCGCGCTTTACGTCGACGATAAACAAAGCGGCTGGTAAACGCGTCAGGTCGGCAATACCGCCCAATACGCGCTCCAGTTTCTCTTTATCGCGAGTACGAGTCAAACGCTCACGCTTTGCAATGCCTTTAACGGTCTCCTCGTCTTTCAGCATTTTATCCAGCGATTGCATTTTCTTCAGCGACTTACGTATCGTAGCGAAGTTCGTAAGCATCCCGCCCTGCCAGCGTTCAGTTACGTAAGGCATTTTCAGGCGACGTGCTTCTTCCGAAACAATTTCCTGTGCCTGCTTCTTCGTAGCTACGAACAACACTTTGCGACCTGAGCGAACAATACCTCTGATGGCATTAGACGCTTCGTCAAGTGCAGCAACTGTTTTGTTAAGGTCAATAATATGGATGCCGTTTTTCTCCATGAAGATATACGGAGCCATCCGGGGGTCCCACTTCCGCGTAAGGTGTCCGAAATGCACACCAGCGTCTAAGAGGTCTTTATATTCGATTTGTGCCATTTTCTGAAATGAACAATATAAAATGATGATTAAAAAATGTACGCAGCACCACGCATCGGCATCATCTAAGCGCAGTCTGGACGAAAAAGCAAGGTGCTGGGTGCGTGGGGCTGGAAAAATCCATGCGCCATGCGCCAGACGCCGTGCATATTAACGTTTCGAGAACTGGAACCGACGACGAGCTTTCCGACGGCCATATTTCTTCCGTTCAACCATGCGTGAATCCCGTGTCAGGAATCCTTCTTTCTTAAGAGCCGGACGAAAATCTGCGTTCAATTCAACCAGCGCACGAGCGATCGCCATACGGGTTGCTTCGGCCTGACCAGCTACGCCACCACCACGAACGTTCACTTTTACGTCGTAGCCACCAACACCGTTAATGCTGGCGAAGGGTTGGTTCAGAATGATTTGCAGTACTTCGGTAGGAAAGTATTGTTTGTAATCCTTTCCGTTTACCGAGATGGCCCCGCTACCAGCCGACAAATAGATGCGGGAGATGGCAGTTTTACGGCGACCAATGGTATTGATACGATCCATTATGACTTAGAATTTAACGGCTTTAGGTTGTTGAGCCTCATGTGGGTGCTGATCACCAGCATAAACGTACAGGTTGGTGTACAACCGCCGACCAAGCCGATTTTTCGGCAACATACCTTTCACGGCATGTTCGATGATGCGTTCGGGGTGCTTTTCAAGCAGCAACCGGGGCGATGCGAAGCGCTGACCGCCGGGATAACCCGTGTGGCGAACGTAAACTTTGTCGGTCATCTTAGCACCTGTCAGGCGCACCTTTTCGGCATTGATGACGATCACGTTATCTCCGCAGTCAACATGCGGGGTGAAGTTGGTTTTGTGTTTGCCGCGAATCAGGTGTGCGATTTGGCTGGCCAGCCGACCGAGCACTTCACCCTGAGCGTCAACCACAACCCATTCCTTCTGCGCCGTTTCTTTGTTGGCAGAGATGGTTTTGTAACTGAGCGTATTCACTTTATGGAGACTAATTGGTTGATTTCTAGTTGATTATCCACATAAATAAGTGGCCCGTTCTGAAACGGGAGTGCAAATATAGGCGATATAAGGCTGAAAAACAAGGATATACTAGGAATTCATTCTTACCGCAGCTTCAGCGTAGCTAATGCCAAAACCGCCAGAATGATACCGACAATCCACAAACGAGTCACAATTTTAGCTTCGTGATACCCTTTCTTCTGAAAATGGTGGTGTAAGGGGGCCATCAGAAAAACTCGTCGGCCTTCACCGTACTTGCTTTTGGTGTATTTAAAATAGGTGACCTGAATAATCACAGACAGATTCTCGGCCAGAAAAATCCCGCAGACGAGTGGAATCATCAGTTCTTTTCGTATGGCCAGAAACAAAACAGCAATGACTCCACCAAGCATCAGACTGCCAGTGTCGCCCATGAAAACCTGAGCAGGGTAGGAGTTGTACCACAAAAACCCGACGCAGGCACCCATAAAGGCGGCACAGAAAATTACCAGCTCCCCGGAATTAGGAATATACATAATTGTCAGGTACTGAGAGGCAATTTTGTTGCTCGACAGCCAGGCAAGTATCGCCAACGTCAGTCCAATTATGACCGATGACCCTGCGGCCAGCCCGTCGATGCCATCTGTGATGTTTGCACCATTGGAAATGAACGTAACGACAAAGATGCAGACCAGTACATAGACGATCCAGGTGTAGCTATCCGGCAGAAAACCAAACAGTAAAGAGCTATAGTCGAAATCAATGTTCTTGACAAAGGGAACCGTTGTCAGCGTAGATTTAATGTCTGTATAGACGTCTGGTACATCGGACGTGTTGAGCCGACGGGGGGCATATTTACGGATTTTAACGTAGTCATTAAAATACAGGGTCAATCCGACGATTAACCCCAGCCCAACCTGACCAACTACTTTAAACTTGCCTTGTAGTCCCTCTTTATTCTTGCGAAAAACTTTTATGTAATCATCCAGAAAGCCGATCAGACCCGTCCAGACGGTTGAGACGAGGGCCAGTACGACGTATACGTTTGACAGTTTGGCAAAGAGTAAAGCCGGAATCAGCAGTGACGCCAGAATAATAAATCCGCCCATGGTAGGCGTCCCCCGTTTCTGCATCTGGCCTTCCAGACCCAGATCGCGGATGGATTCACCAATCTGAAGATTACGAAGGATATCGATGATTTTCCGACCGAACACGGCTGCGATCAGTAACGACGTAACAACGGCACCAAGCGCCCGAAACGAAATATATTGGAAAACCCCAGCGCCGGGGAAATTGTAGCGTTCGTCAAGAAACTGGAATAGGTAATAGAGCATAGAGGAGAATGATTGAATGATTGAATGATTGACTGATTGAATAGCCGTCTCGCTTTATTCAATCAGTCAATCATTCAATCATTCAAAATTATACATGTGCCAAAGTTACTGATTTCCGCGTTCTGCGAAAGCTTCACGCAGCATGACCCGATCGTCGAAGTTGTATTTGACGCCTTTGATTTCCTGATACGTTTCGTGTCCTTTTCCGGCTACCAGAATAATATCGTGGGGCTGGGCCAGTGATACGGCCTTCCGGATCGCTTCGTGTCGATCTTCGATGGTTTGGGTTTTTTTAAAATCGACGGGTGGTACACCCGCCTGCATCTGTTCAAGAATGGCCATCGGATCTTCGTTACGCGGATTATCGGACGTTAGAATCACGCGGTTGCTGAACTGACAGGCAATCTCGGCCATAAGTGGTCGTTTGGCTGCGTCGCGATTTCCTCCACAACCGACAACCGTGATAATCTGCTCGTTATCCTGACGTAGTCCATTGATTGTTTCCAGTACGTTCTGCAACGCATCAGGGGTATGCGCGTAATCGACAATGCCGACAATCTTATCGTCTGAAACTACCTGCTCAAAACGTCCGGGAGGTGGAGTAATACCCGATAATAACGTAAGAACATCGTCGGGTTTTTCGCCCAGCAAACTGGCCGCTCCATAAACACACAGAATATTGTACGCATTAAAACGGCCAATCAGCTTAAACCATACCTCATGTTGATCGACCTGCATATGCAGCCCAAACAAACTGTCGGCAATGATTTTACCTTTAAACGTAGCCAGCGTTTTTAGAGAATAGGTTTCCTTACGGGCGGCTGTATTCTGGAGCATCACCAGTCCGCGCTTATCGTCTACATTGGTCAGCGCAAAAGCTGAAGCGGGTAACTGGTCAAAAAAGCCTTTTTTTGCCCGTATATAGTTATCGAATGTACCGTGGAAATCAAGGTGATCGTGGGTAATGTTCGTGAAAATGCCACCCGCAAACGTTAAGCCTGTAATCCGTTCCTGCACTACAGCATGTGAACTTACTTCCATAAATACGTGTGTGCACCCATGATTGAGCATTCGGGTGAGCAATTCACTTGTGGTTATGGCGTCGGGAGTAGTGTGCGTGGTCGGAATAACCTCATCATCAATCTGGTTCTGAACGGTTGATAACAGTCCGCATCGATATCCTAGCGACCGAAAGAGACGAAACAGGAGGGTAGCTACCGAGGTCTTGCCATTAGTGCCCGTAACGCCAACCAGCTTGAGTTTTTTCGAAGGATGACCAAAAAAAATGGCTGCTGCCAAGCCCATAGTTCGGGCGGAATCCTGTACCTGAACGTAAGAAATAGCCTGATTAATTTCAGCCGGAAACTCTTCACATAAGATGGCAGCTGCACCCTGACGAACAGCTGTTTCAATAAACTTGTGCCCATCTGTAACGGTACCCCGCACGGCTACGAACAAACTTCCAGGACCCGCCTTACGCGAGTCCATGGTTAGATTCGTAATCTCGGTGCTCATGCTACCCGAGGTAGCTAACAGAGGAATTTTATAAAAAAGGTCTTTGAGTTGCATACGTAACGACGAACTGACTGTTCGTTTGTCGCCTGCAAAAAAACGGATTGAGGATGGGACTACCTAATTTTTTACGTAACGACGCTTACCCGAGGGTGAGTGTGATTACTTTCTGAGCTGTTTTAATTGTAGCAGCGCCCGGCTCCACAGACTGCTCTTTGACTTTCCCACGGCCTTCGACCAATACACGGAACCCGCGATTTTCGAGCAGAAACAAAGCATCCCGTAAACTCAACCCTCGTACGTCGGGTACCTGATCGGATCGGGTCGGCCGGGATTTCCAGTGGCCATCTTCCGTGGTTTCAACCCATCCTTCTGTAGACGGTTCATTACGTAGATTAAGCGTAGAACCAATCGTGTGCAGGTCCTCGGCATAACCTGCCAGCAATCCTGTCGATGACTGAGGCTGCGACGTATTCACCCGGATAGGGGCATGCATCCGAATGTCGTAAGCGACAATCCGATCCGCTACGGCTTTGAATACCGGCGCCGAAACGGCTCCTGCATACAAACTCCCTTTGTTTTCGCCCTGGTGAGGGTTATCTACAACCGTAATCATGCTGTACTTGGGTTTATCAGCCGGGAAATAGCCAATAAACGAGGTGTAATACCGACCGGGCTGATACTGTCCATTGATAATTTTCTGCGCCGTCCCCGTTTTTCCGGCAATACCGTAATGCGGATTATTGATGTGTTTGGCTGTTCCATGTTCAACCACCCCACGCAGAAGTTCCTGCGCTTTGCGAATCGTTTCCTGAGAACAGATCGGCTTCGGATCTACATACGGTTTGTTGTCTTCAATAATTTCATCGGCAAGTTTGATCTGCTTGACAATCAATGGCCGTACCCAGTGGCCTCCGTTAGCAACAGTGTTATAAAACGTGAGCATTTGCAGCGGAGTGATTTGCATCTCATACCCATACGACATGGACGGAAGCGAATATTTGCTCCAGCCTTTCATATCAGGATTACGCACCACAGGAGTCGCTTCACCTTTCATGTGAATACCCGTTGGTTTGGTTAAGCGAAACTGACGAAGGTATTGGCAATACAGATCAGGCCGACTATAGAAATAGCTACGCATCAGCAAGTGAGTGCCGATATTGGACGATTTTTCAAAAACCTGTCTGGCCGTGATGGTTCCCGAACCGCCCCCGTTGGAATCAGCTATACGCAGGCCATTATAACGTACCGCCTGGTGGCCCGTTTCGACCGTCTGATTCAATGAAATCGCTTTTTCCTCCATCAGGGCCATCATAGTGGCTAATTTGAATGTAGAGCCGGGGTCCGTGCGGCCTGCCAGAGCATGATTGAAATTTTCGACGTACCGATCTCCTCGGCGGGTTAGGTTAGCCATCGCCCGGATTTCGCCGGTAGCCACTTCCATTACAATTACGCACCCTTTATCCGCCTGATATTTTTCAAGAGCGTCGTGCAGAGCGGATTCGGCCATGTCCTGAAAGTTGACATCAATTGTTGTATACAGGTCCATCCCCGGCTCGGGTCTCATATCGGGGCCGTCGTTCACGGGCTTGCGTATGCCTCCTGCCAGTACTTCAACCAACCCGACGGCATTTTTACCCGCCAGAATAGGCTGAAAACTTGCCTCCAGACCGATCAGCCCACGCCCTGTTTTAGCATCCAGATTGCCGATGGTACGTTCCGCCATTCGGGCGTATGGGTGGTAACGTTCGTAGTATGGGCGTAATACACCTCCCCGAGCGGCTACTTTCGTCGATGACCGAAAGAAAGGCCATTTCAACATTTCCTGTCGTTCCTCGAAGGATACCCGACGGCGGTTCAGCAGAACGTAACGGCGCTTTCTGGAGCGGGCATCACGAACCAGGTCTGTATAATCACGGGCGGAGCGATCCTTATAAACACGCGACAGCAGCAGCCCCAGCGAATCTACTTTTTTGTTGAAGTAATCGGGCTTGGCCATAGTTGGGTCTAAACCAACAACATACGTTGGAAGCGAAGTGGCAAGCAGACTTCCATCGTTCGCATAGATGTTGCCACGCATGGCCCGGATCGTGTCACGCTGGATAAGAGTAGCCGCCACGCGCTCACTCCAGAACTTACCTTTGAAGGTCTGGAAATATTGCACATACACAAGCCTCGCGATAACGCCAAACGCGAGAACAATGACAACGTAGAAGACGTGATTGGCCCGCTGAATAATGTCCTGCTTAATGTTCATCGGTTTTCACAACAATTTTATGAGGAGGAGTCTGGCTGTCGGTAAGGCCGAGAGCGGCTACTCGCTTACTAATTTCAGATTGTTTGCCGCTCCGGTTAAAATCGGCCTGTAGAACGGTAAACTGCGACCGTAGCTCATCAACCTGAGTGGTCATGCGTTGAATCCGCCGGACCAGCCGTTCGGCATTGTGATTCAAGCCAATGTATAAAATCAACAGAAACGTAACCCACAGAATCCGGTCGATATGGCGGATAGGCCAGCTATTGTCTTCACCAAACAGGCGGTCTAACCCAATGAAGTTGTTCAGCCACGATGCCAGTTTAAGCTTACGACGCTGCTTTTTTTGCTGGGCCTGCTGAGCGATACGTTCGGGCTCCCGGAAAGTGTTTTTAGCCATGATGGGTTAGGAAGCAATGCATTTACAAAGAAACACAAACATTATGTCCTGTGCCTACAACGTCAAAACCTTTATTAGAAAGATTTTTTACCGGTAAAAAATAGTCGCCAAAGCTATAATGGATTTACTCTTTCCAGCGCCATTCGTTGGCAATTTGCAGGGGCGTCCGAAGTCCCTGAGTTACCAGAAAATCGCGCGTTTGGCTATCAGTCTGCCGGCGCGTGGGAATGTCGTCGGCATCAGCTAGGGCGTATAGAAGCATGGTTGCATAACGTACCGTATTCTTCAACTGATCGGCATTCACAAGGTTTATGTGGTCGCAGTTGGCATGATAGCAATCGAGCACCTCTCGGCTAAGATGTCCATTCATGCCCACAACGGGTACACCTTCAAGCATAAACGGCTGATGATCGGAGTGGAGACCCGCCTGATTCTGCATCTGATTGGCAAAGGCGGGTTCAACCTGTTTCATCGTTTCGCCAACGGTATTCAAAAACGGAACAATATCCGACCGTCCAAAGGCATTGATGCCCGTTGGGTCATTCGTCATGTCGAGGTTCATCATATACCGTACTTTGTCCAGCTGACCCGACTGCTTTAGCTCGTCAACCATGGCCCGTGACCCGAGCAGCCCCTGTTCTTCACCCATAAACAGAACAAATTCAACCGTACGTTTCGGTTTGATTTTCAACGCTTTAAACGTACGGGCAATGTCCATGACCGCAAAGGAGCCGATGCCATTGTCGATGGCGCCAGTTGCCAGGTCCCAGGAATCGAGATGACCGCCGACAATGATTTTTTCCTCCGGAAATTTTGTGCCGCTGAGGGTGGCCACTACGTTACGAGCGCGAATTTTGCGGCTCACATTCGTCATGTCAATGACGGCATGCAGCGGACTACGTTCTTCCTGCATCCAGGACCGAATGGCCTGTCCACTTTCGAGCGAAATGCAAACAGACGGAATTGGAATCAATTTGCCGGTTACGGAAGCTGTTCCGGTCAACAATACGTTGCCGGGCACCAGATTGACCATAATAACCCCCGAAGCTCCATACTGAATAGCCAGTGCTGTTTTTTCGGATCGATGCAGGTTGCGGGCACCTTTGGCTGGAGCCGCCAGACCAATGTTTACCAGGGCTACTTTACCCTTTAGCTTGTCTTTGAGCGCGGCAAAATCACCTTCCAGACCATTGCCCACATCGACAATCTCGCCCTGTATGTGCGCTTCTATTGGTGAGTGGGCTAAGGCCACAACCGATACGTCCCGAAAATTATCGCTCCGGTACGGTACCACCGACAACGTAACGGTGTCGCGGGTCCAGGCTTCGACTTCAAACGGTTCATACCTGATGTCTTTAAAGCCATAAGATGATAGCAGGTCAAACGCATAGGCTTCAGCGCGAGTGCCGTTCGAACTGCCAGTAAGCCGGTGGCCCACTTGTTGAGTCGCATCGGCAAGCGTTTCGTAAGCCCGGCTATGAATTTTTACCTCGTCGTTAATACGGGCAAATACCTTCTGAAGCGAAAGTTTATCAGGATAAAAAGCAGTGAGAGAGCCAACCGTGCCGATGCAGAACAGCACGATCCGGAAGCGAGGCACGTAGAACGTTCGGGCCATGGGAGGGGGTAAAAATTCTTCCTTAAATATATATATAAGGTGGCTGAATAGCAATGTCAACTGATTAGACGCATTGTCGTAGTAAAGCGTTCAATCTAAATTAAAAAAAAGGAACAGTTTACTGTACGGTTGGCGTATCGCCGGATAATTGATTCTTCATTGGTTTCAATCGGACCGTGAGTCGTTCGTTAAGCCATTCTGGATCAATGCCTACGACATCGAAGACCCGGTCCCAGCTACGTTCGAAACAATGGGCAGCATCCGGAAAAGTCATTGATACGGCTAAAGCCTGTTTGTAAAACTCAACGGACCTACGGTGCAAAACAGTGCGGTGAACGGCAAATTGGGCGCCCAGCACGAATGTGTACTGTTCAGGACCATCATTGCCAAACAGGGTGCGATGAAATTCGCGCAGATCGAGTCCGCGGCCATCTTCATTTTTGCTCCACGGTCGAAAAAGTCTGTGTCCCTGATCATCGTCAGTATCGATCAAATGTCCCAGCCAGCGGAAACCTGTTTCTGGCTTCAGCTCGTCGATGGCTGGCGAATGTGCGACAAAATCACGTATCGTTTTTTTGAAATCGTATGCATGATCGAAAGGTTTGCCCTGGCAGAAAATGGTGCAGTCTGCCAAGGAATCGTACCGGTTAACGATATGGTGCAAATAAGTGTGTGCTTCCCGTCCGACATTCGGTAGCGGAATGACATCCCAATCCGTTTCGTCCTCCGCACTTTTGTTGTAAACGCTTAGTTGCAGGCCATTAGGCAGGTTACGCAGCCAGTTCAGATTTTCAGTATGATGGGCAACGACTAATTCGAGCGCAGGCATAGCTATTGACAGAATACCCTCAACACGGAGTTGCCGGATTATTCAGGCGCAAAGATGGTGGAAAACCGTATTTTTACGGTAAACTTCTCAACCGATCCTCTGCTACGGACCGCTATGAAACGAATTTGTCTTACGGTACTTACTACGTTTATTTTATACAGCATGACTCAGGCCCAAACCTCCACGTTGACTCCTCCTAAAGCTCCCGTTAAACCCAAAGAACTCGTTACGAACAACCATAAACGGATTGACAATTACTATTACCTCAACGACCGCGAAAATCCAGAAGTTATCAACTATCTGAAGGCGGAAAACGCCTATCTCGATCAGGTCCTTGCGCCTGTTAAAGATTTGCAGGATAAGCTGTTTGATGAGATGAAAGGACGGATCAAGCAGCAGGATGAGTCAGTGCCGTATAAAGAAGGGAATTATTTTTACTACAGTCGGTACGTAACGGGGGGCGAGTATCCCATTTATTGCCGGAAGAAAGGGTCTTTAGAGAGTGCCGAAGAGGTTATGTTCGATGGCAACGTAATGGCTAAAGGACATAATTATTATCAGCTCGGTGGTTATGAAGTGTCGGACAATGATGAGCTAGCCATTTTTGCGGAAGATACGGTTAGCCGTCGGCTCTTTACGCTACGTGTCAAAAATCTGAAAACCGGGAAGATTTATCCTGAAGCTATCAAGGATACGGAAGCGGGCAGTTTTGCCTGGGCAACTGACAACAAGACGCTGTTCTACATCAAAAAAGACCCGCAAACGCTGCTCGGCTATCAGGTCTATCGGCATATTTTAGGAACTGACCCTAAAACGGACGTACTGGTGTACGAGGAGAAAGACAACCAGTTTTACATGGGCCTGGGTCGTTCAAAATCAAAAAAATATGTAACAATTGGTTCCGATCACAACGGCGTTTCGACCGAATATCGACTGCTGGAAGCTGATAAGCCGATGGGTGAATTCAAGGTGTTTCTGCCCCGTGAAAAAGGCCATGAATACGATATCGTACATTACAAAGACAAGTTTTACGTTCGTACAAACTGGAAAGCCGAAAATTTTCGGTTGATGGAAGTGCAGGAGGGTAAAACGGCGGATCGTTCGGCCTGGAAAGAAGTGATTGCCCATCGGCCGGATGTGTACCTGGCCAACATGGATGTATTTGTCAACCATCTGGTTCTGGGTGAGCGTAAGGCTGGTTTGACGAACATTCGGATTATTAGTCAGAAACAATCCGGCACAAAAGCGGATGAATACCTCGATTTTGGCGAACCTGCCTACGTAGCAGGCATTGGCTACAATCCTGATTTCAACACAAACGTACTGCGGTACAGCTATTCGTCGCTGACTACGCCAGGATCGACTTTCGACTATAACATGGATACGAAAGAGAAAGTCCTGAAGAAGCAGCAGGGGGTTCTGGGCGGCTTCGACAAAGACAATTACGTATCGGAGCGGGTTTATGCAACCGCTCGTGACGGGGTTCAGGTACCGGTTTCGCTGGTGTATCGGAAAGGCGTGAAAAAAGACGGATCGTCGCCGTTACTGCAATATTCCTACGGGTCTTATGGCTATTCAACCGATCCCGGCTTTAGTTCCACACGCCTGAGCCTGCTGGATCGGGGTTTTATTTTTGCCATTGCGCATATTCGCGGTGGGCAGGAAATGGGTCGCCGGTGGTATGAAGACGGCAAAATGCTGAAAAAGAAAAATACGTTTAACGACTTCGTGGACGTATCGGAATACCTGATCAAAAACAAATACACCAGTCCGGATAAACTGTTTGCCATGGGTGGTAGTGCGGGCGGGTTGCTGATGGGCGCTGTTATCAATCAGGCACCGCAACTTTACCGGGGCGTAGTGGCTGCGGTACCATTTGTTGACGTAGTGACGACCATGCTCGACGAAAGTATTCCACTGACAACGGGGGAGTTTGAGGAATGGGGCAATCCTGAAAATGAAGAATACTACAACTACATGCTGTCGTATTCACCCTACGATAATGTTCAGAAAAAAGCGTACCCGAATTTGCTCGTGACAACCGGTTTGCATGATTCGCAGGTGCAATATTGGGAGCCCGCCAAGTGGGTAGCCAAGCTAAGGGCCATGAAAACGGACAACAACCAGTTGCTGCTTCATACCAACATGGAGGCCGGTCACGGTGGGGCATCGGGTCGTTTTCAGGCGTTAAAGGAAATCGCGCTGGAATATGCCTTTATGCTGAACTTGGTGGGAGTGAGACAGTAATATGTAGTTGGCCGGGTTATTCTGCTAGGATGTTTAGTAAACAATTGCCTTTCTCTTTGTACTACGTTTGTTTTCTGATTCTGGTCGCTACTGGCTTGCTTGTCGGTAGCTGTCAGTCAGGCAGTAGCGATGCTACTGCTGATCCGCTCATTGCCGCCGGGCAACAATTGGCGAAGCAACATTGCAGCAGTTGCCATTCGCTGGTCAACCCAGATGCTTTGGATAAAGAAACGTGGGTGAAGCATGTCTTGCCAGCTATGGCACCAAATCTGGGTATCGAAGCGTATCCGGGTGGTCAGTATTATGCCGGACGTACTGCCGCTGTTTCCTTCAACGACTGGCAAAAAATTATTGCCTTTTATGAAACACTGGCCCCGGCCAAACTAAAACCAGCTACTGCGCCCGCACCGGTTGTAAATGACTGGGCCGTGTTTTCGCTCCAAATGCCCCAATCCGATACGGCCCAAACGGCGATTACTACGTTGGTCGCAATGGACACCATTGGTCATCGACTGTATTCAAGTGATGCAATCCGCAGCGACCTGCGTAGCTGGGATCAGAATCTGCGGCCTTCTTTCGTTCGCCAGTTGCCTTCTCCGGCAGTAAACGCCACCTTTTTTCGGGATGCAAAGAACCGGGAACAAGGGCTGTTTACCTGTCTGGGAACTATGCGGGCGGCCGACATAACCCAGGGAGAATTGATTGAAATAGGGTTGGCGGATAAATCAGCGAAGGATTCATCCGTCATTTATAAAGATTTACCACGGCCCCTACAATCCGTTGCTGCCGATTTGAATAAAGACGGGTTAATGGATTGGGTGGTATGCGGGTTCGGTCACCTACGCGGAGGTTTATACTGGCTGAAACAAACGCCGGGTCATACGTTTGTTAAACGTCCCATACGGGAAGTAGCGGGTCCTGTTCAAGCAACTGTTCAGGATTTTAACGCCGATGGATGGCCGGACCTGATGGTGTTATTTGCGCACGCTGATGAAGGAATCTGGCTGTTTCTTAATGACAAAAAAGGAGGTTTTACCGAGCGAAATCTGTTACGTTTTCCGCCCGTTTACGGCTCTACCAGCTTTCAATTAGTTGACTTCAACAAGGACGGGCGACTGGATATTCTGTATACCTGTGGCGACAACAGCGATTTCTCGAAAGTCCTGAAACCGTACCATGGCGTTTATATCTACCTGAATCAGGGAAATTTTCGATACAAGCAGACGTACTTCTATCCGATAAATGGATGCACGAAAGCGGTGGCGGCTGACTTCGATCTGGATGGCGATTTAGACATGGCGACGATTGCCTTTTTTGCGGATTTTGAACATAATTCTGCGGAAGGATGCCTGTATTTCGAACAGGATAAAGGGTTACAGTTTAAACCACATGCGTTGCCCGTCAGTACGTATGGGCGCTGGATTTGTATGGACGTGAACGACTTCGACCAGGATGGCGATGCGGATATTGTTCTGGGTAATTTTTCGAAAACGTTTATCATTCAGGAGGGCTTAAAACCGTTTTGGAATACGCATCTGCCGCTTGTCCTGCTGAAGAACAAAACGCGACAATAACATCTGTATCGCTGAGATAATTACTTTAACCAGCCACCTGTAAACCCGGCCCGTTTCAAACCTTTCTGAATGTGCGGGTTACGTTTCATCAGATTCCAGACAAAATTGGTACGTAAATTTTCGGCCATCAACAGAATAGGACCCTGATCGATGCCGAGGTAATCTATGTCAAACCAGCCGTTTGCCGTTGAGCCAAGGGCATAAGCCGAGGGAAAACGATACGTTGGATTGAAAGCGTCGCGGAAACCGTATGGGCCGTAAATCTTATCACCGTATTTGGCTTTCATGGCTCTCAGAGCCGGTAAACAGATTTCGGGTGCGAAAGCCAGCGAACCGCCAGCCGCTGTTGGCGCTAACGTACCATCATCGACCTGTTGCATGGAAGCCGCTCCGCGTGCGCGATAGGAGAAAAATTGACGACCGGCTACCGTTGTATCTTTAGGGCCATCGCAGGCAGTCAGCCCCCAGATGGTAGCGCTGTAATCCTGCCATTTCCCCGGATTTGCCATACAATACGCCCGATTGGCATACGTAGCCCGGCGCGAATTTTCGGCGTAATCGATGCCTTTGCTGGTCATGTATTTGTCCTTGATGCCCCGAAAGTCGATCCAGACGTGGGAATACTGATGGCCGAAAAGTGGGTCAAAGTTTACGTGTTGCTGTCCCTGAAACGTAGCCCATTCGTAGGTTTTTGTCCAGGCAGACCAGACCTCTTCGCCAACTGGGTGCGTGGGCGAACCGAGTGCTAGTACGTACAGAAGCATGGCTTCGTTGTAGCCTTTCCAATCAGCCGGAATAAACCCTTTTTCGGGATGCCAGCCCATCGATACGTAAGGCTTTCGGGCCTGCATCCATGTCCAGTCTACGCGTGCGTAAATCTGTTCGGCCAACTGACGAATTTCCGTTTCAACGGGCGTGTTTTTGTCGAAGTACGTCTGGCAGCTTAGAATGCCGCCGAGTAGCAGGGCCGTATCAATAGTGGAGAGTTCTACTTCCTTAAACCGTTCGCCGGTTTTCATGTCCAGAAAATGGTAGAAAAATCCTTTATAGCCTGTTATGCCGCTTTTTTTCTCCGACTGGGGCGCTTTGGCAAAAAAACGTAATGTTTTAAGTGTTCGCTCGGCAGCCTGCGCCCGCGTAACGTATTGACGCTCCACCCCAACCAGATAAGAGGTTAGGCCAAAACCAACCGCGGCAATACTGGCAAACGAACGGGTTGGCGCCCGATCAGGCGTCAGGCCATTCTCCGGATTCGTTGTGTCCCAGAAGTACCGGAACGTATCGCGCTGCAGACTATCCAGAAAATCGGTATCGGCCTTTGTGACGTTGTAGGGCCGCGGCTGAGCAAAACCCGTAGTAAGGGCTAATAAAAAGAAGAGAAACGTTTTCATGAATTTTGTGCGGGGCGATTTTTGAACTTCCCGACAGCTCGAAACTTTCGGGAAGTTGCTACCTGCCAGATAAGTTTAATTCAGATTAGGGCTTTGGAAGCCGAGGTTCTTCATTCCCTTTTTCACTTCAGGGCAGCTCATAAACAGTTTCCAGAGCAGTTGCGACCGCTGGTTCTCGATCATAACAATAATGGGGCCTTGATCAATAGCCAGAAATGAGTCAGCAAACCAGATGTTTGTCAGATTGAACGCATCCACAAAACCGTACTCTTTCCAGGTTTTGTCACCCAGTTTATAATAAAAAAACCGAAGCGCCTGCATCGACTCTGTGGGCGTATACGGCATGGATGAAAGGGCGGCTGTTGGCGAGATCGTACCGTTGTCGTTGTTCGGTTCGTGGGCCGAATAGCCGTTTTGCTCGTCGCTGGCGGTCAATCCCCAGCAATTCGGACTATAGCCGCTAAATTGTTTGGGATTGGTTTTGCAATACGTATAGTTGATAAGCGAATGGGCCGTGTTTTGCTGCCAATAGTCGGCATAAGCGTCTTTTAGATCATGCGGATTAATTCCGAGGAATGAGTATTGCGAAAAGAACAGCGGACCCCCATAAGCAGGACCAAGCGGGAGCTTTATGCCATAATAGCTGTTGCCGTTGGCCATTTTGCCGTTCTGCGCCCAGCTATTGTCGTACACCATTTTTGAAATAGCACTTGTATTCGACGATGCGGCCATCACATACGTAATGAGAGCTTCATTCCAACCCCGAATGGGCATATTCATGTCCCAGTTATAATTGGGCGACCAGTGCCAGTATAAATTTGTTTCGGCTCCGCTCTTCGTAAACCAGTTCCATTCTACGCCATCCCAAAGGTCATTGATCGTTTTGCGAAGCGCAATTTCCTCGGCATTGGTTGAGCTGTTGAAATATTGCCGGGCGGTAAGCAATCCTTGCATCAGGTACGACGTTTCGACCAGATCGGCACCGTCATCTTTCTGGCTAAATGGAATTGTAGCACCTGTAGCGCCATTCAGCCAGTGCGAAAATGCACCATGATAGCGCTTGGCGTTGTTTTGAAGGAAATTCGCGATTTTGGTAAGCCGCGCTAAGCCTTCCTGTCGACTGATAAAATTCCGGTTTATGCCGACGATAATTGACATAATGCCAAACCCACTTCCCCCCGACGTAACGACATCGCCCGACGAATTACGCTCACGAGCAAGGCCCGAAACGGGGTGGCCAAAATCCCAGAAATATTTAAATGTCTGCTTCTGAACAAGATCGAGTAGGAGCGAATCACTTATGCGCGAGAATTTGTCGGTACTATCCAGCGCCGTTGTCAGGCTGACACTTAGGCTGGAGTTGAACGTCGTGCTACGTTGCGATGTAAGGGTTGGCGGAACCAGCACTGTATAAGCCGTAAGCGATTTTAGCGGACTTTGTGGGGCAATGACTACGGTTGTATCAGCGCTGCCAAATGAAAATGATAAAGGAACCGAACTGGCGGTATTTTTATCCGTTAGCCTGATGGTATTTTTTGCTGATTCCTGACTGATCGGTACGGTAAATGCGATTCGAATGGAAGGTGTCAACGTAACATCTTTATAGGTCAGGGATGACGATGGCTGTCCATTGACCTGTACGGATTTGTAATAGAACAACTCCGCGGGTTCGGGGTTTTCTTGCTGCGTTTTACAGGACAGGCAGAATAGCAGCCCAATCAGATTAAAAAAAGGGACGTTGAGTTCATAGGTAATGGCAAAGTGCCGAGTAAATCAGAAAGGCAGGAAATAGGGGCTGTCTTTCCGAAGATTAACAGCCCCTTTGAGTCATCAATATTAATTAGCGTCCTGCCGATTCAAGTTGGTAAAGGGAGCCAATGTCTGTTGCAGACAGTGCTTTGTTATACACCCGGATCTCGTCAATAGAGCCATTGAATAAGCCTTGCCATGACTGAGCCGCAGCTTTTGTGTAGCCGGTATTGGCGCTTGGCCATCCACCAATAATCACCTGTGTTGGTGTTGCTAATGTAATTGGACCAATTCCAACGCCATTTACAGTTCGGTTCCGATAATCGCTGTTTGACACCAATTTGCCATTAGCATACAAATCGATGTTCGAAGAGCTACCATCGTAAACCATTACGTAATGAACCCATGATCCAGCACCTTTTACGATCTGCCACTTTGTGCCAATATCCGCATTGCCGAATCCATTAACATTATCACCACCGGTGCTATAGTTACCATTCAGATAGGTATGAAATGCGGCATGTAGACGTAATGTGTCGCTTGCCGCTTTGTAGGAGCCCGTTTCGACATACACATTAAGCGGTCCCTGATTCCAGTCTCCCTGCGCGGCCAGAGCTTGTGTTAGGGCAAAAACAGACGAAGCTGTCGTTCCATTATTAGCCACTTTTACCCATGAACTTACTGTTACGCTTGGAATAGCGCTGGTGCTGCTCAGAGAAGAAATCGTTGGGTATAACAGGTATCCAGAATTTAACTGCAATGCCTGGCCCTTTGTACCAGTTGTGAACGTAGCGTTGCTGCTGTTTGATGGCGCCGTTTTTGAGATGTCCTCATTGTTTGTGCCATCAAACGTCCAGTGTGCCAATAAGTTAGACGCAGCTACTTCATTAGAGTTATTGTATCCTCCAATTGGAGGTAAGGTAGTACCGCCGTCATCACTTTTGCAGGAAGTGAATAGGGTAGAACCGACTACTATCGCGGCTGCTGCCCACAGGGTTATTGTTCTCGTTTTCATGATAAATTGATTTGTAATTGAAAATTGGGTTTTATTGTAAAGGGTACTTAATACGTTGAGGTAAAATCAATAACCCGGATTTTGGTCCAGTTTGCCGCCACTCAATTCGATTTGCAGACTCGGTATCGGTAAAAGTTCGTTTTTCCCCGCGACGAAATTCTTCCCGGCTGCCTGCATCACCTGGGCCGCGCGCCCTGTTCGAACCAAATCGAAAAAGCGGTCATGCTCCATAGCCAGCTCTATTCGGCGTTCTTTCCAGATCGCATTACGGACATCCGCTTGGGAAGCGGCTTTGGTTGCCGCCAGACCAGCACGGGTACGTATCAGATTCAGGTTCGTTATCGCAACGGCCGTTTGCCCCAGTTCGTTGTTGGCTTCGGCATTCATTAATAAAACGTCGGCATACCGTAGTAACCGTACATTTTTCTGTTTCCTGTCGCGGTTGCCCAGATAAGGCTCTATGTTCGGGTTTTCGCTGGCGTATGCCTTGTAGTTATAATACAGGTTTTGAACCGAGTCGGAGCTAGGAATACGGAATCCGTCGTACAGGACCGTACCGACGTGTTTTCCACTATTGTCGATGCTAATAATGGTAGAGGCTTTCCGTTTGTCACCCGGTTCATAGGCATTTACCAAATCCTGACTGGGCGTATCGAAGCCAAAACCCAGGTCGGTCCAGCCGCCTTTTCCACCTACGCGCGGTCCTTGCCAGGTGCTATAGCCACCGACAGCAATATCTCCGTTGTTGAACGTACCACTTTGTGTCTCGAAAATAGACTCGCTGTTGTTATTGCCAGCGGAGCGCCAGATCGTCGTGTAATCAGGCACCAATGAATACTGACCGGAGTTGATGACTTCCTGAGTAAGCGCCTGAACCTGTTGCCAGTTTTTGCGGTACAGATACGTTTTAGCCAACAGGGCCTGAGCCGCTCCTTTGTTTGCGTGACCGACAGCCGCTTGTGCTCTCAGTGGCAGGTTGTTGATCGCAAACTGTAAATCCTGGGTAATTACGTTGTAGATCGTATCGACCGGGGCTCTGGTCTGGAAAGCAGGGTCGGAATTGGCGTCCTGCGCATCTTTAGGCACCCGGGTTACTTTCGGCACTTTGCCAAAAAAGCGTACCAGATTGAAGTAGTAATACCCCCGAATAAACCGGACTTCGCCAACCAGCTGATTTTTGGTTTTGGCATCAATCGATGCTGTTTCCAATGCTGCCAGTGCCTGATTGGCCCGTGAAATACCGCTGTAATAGCCATTCCAGAGAGCCGCTACGAAATTATTGGTCGGTGTCAGGGTTAGGTTATCAATATCGGCGATTGAGGGTTGGTCAGTGGGTGTGCTTCCTTTATCTGCATCGTCAGAAATGATATTGGTGGCCGCAATAAAGCTAATACCGTGTACATCGCCACCGGCGCCCCCAAAAGCCTCACTGTTATAAAGACTGTTATAAACGCCGGTTACCAGATTGATGGCCAGGTTAGGGTCTGTGGCTGTAGTTGCCTGACCCTGTACCGGTACGTCCAGAAAACTTTTTTGGCAGGATGCGGTCAGCAAAACGGCTGCAAAGCCTGCACTAAGAGAAATATAAGTAGTACGTTTCATGGTGTTGTCGAGTAGGATTAAAAGCCAACATTCAGGCCCAGTGCGTACGTTTGCGTTGTTGGATAGGCATTCAGTTCAATACCCTGGCTGGTCGGATTTCCGGGTAATTCGGCAGTGAATCCACTGTATTTTTTGATGGTCAGAATGTTTTGTGCGGTTACGAACACCCGGATGCTGCTAACATGAATTTTGTCCAGAAATCCTTGTGGGACTTTATAGCCCAGAGTTGCATTGTTGATCCGGGCGAATGAACCTGATTCAACGAAGTAGGTCGAAGCTGGTAGATTGCCACTGTTAGCGGCCGGCTCATTTTGTATGCCGCTACCGGGTGTCCAGCGACCGTAAGCCATTGAGCGTTCAACATTATCGAGGGCCTGCTGGCGGAAACCACGTTTGCCGTTATAAACCTGATTGCCAACATTGCCATACAAATCAGCGCTCAGATCGAATCCTTTGAACGTCAGTCCTAGACTCAGACCGAAGTAAGCTTTCGGTTGATAAGAGCCTACGAAAACACGGTCGTTGTCGTCAATCTTTCCATCGCCGTTCGTGTCCTGATATTTGAAGTCACCCGCATTGGCCGAGGGCTGAATAACCTGTCCTGTCGCGTTTTTATAATTGGCTATTTCGTCGGCGGTCTGAAAAACGCCCAGTACCTGCAATACGTAGAAACTACCAATAGGCTGACCATTATCGGTACGGGTGGTGTATTGCTGATTGGCGCCAACGCCCCCATCCAGAATAGGCTGCCCACCATTCAGACCAATAACTTTGTTCTGGTTGAGCGTAGCGTTACCACCGATTCGGTATGAAAGGTCGTTTGTGATTTTGCCGCGCCAGTTTAAGGTAACTTCCAGTCCCTGATTTTGAATCGAGGCCGCATTGGTTAACACGACTCCGTCGGCATCGCCCGTAACAGAAGGCACTTTTACGTTGATCAGCAGGTCGCGGGCTTTTTTATTATAGTAGTTGACTTCGCCCGACAGTTTTCCGTTTATCGCCGAAAACTCGATGCCGAAATCGGTTTCTTCCGTAGTTTCCCACTTCAGATTTGGATCTTTGATCTGAGTAATGGCGCTACCGGGTGTAGCAATTCCTCCACCAAATGGATAGGCTAAATTTGGCTGAACCGTAACCGTGTAGGAGTCGGATGGTATCCGGTCATTTCCAACCCGGCCCCAGCTGGCCCGCAGTTTAAGAATGTCGAAAATCTGCTGATTTTGCATGAATGGCTCGCTTGTGATCAGCCAGCCAACTCCAACTGATGGGAAATAACCCCAGCGGTTTTGTGTAGGGAAGCGAGACGAGCCATCAGCCCGGATAGTTGCAGTAAGCAGGTACTTATCGTCGAAATTGTAGTTTAACCGACCGATGTAGGAGTTCCGCGTGTATTTGTCGCCGGTACCATCGTTGGTTGACGTATTGGCATTGCCGGTACCGATGTACCACAGGCTTGGCGCTGCGGGCACGTCTTTGCGAAAGGCCGAAAACTTAACCTGCGTATACTCTTCGGACGTAGTACCAACCAGTACGGTCAGGGCATGCTTATCAAACTTTTTATTGAACGTCGCCAGGTTATTCCAAGTCCAGTGAAACGTACGGGTATTTTCAAACGTCAGGTTGCTGTTTGGATTCCGCTGATTTCCACCCGGATTAATAAACGATGTCGTATCGTTATTGAATTGATAATTATAAACCCGACTGTTCAGATTGACCCAGTCACCACCCATTTCGCTACGTAAGGTCAGCCATTCGATCGGCTTGATATCCAGATAGGCAGATCCCAACAAGCGGTTATCGATTGCTTTGTTGTTGTTCTTCTCAATGTCCATGATGGGATTCCCGACGTTCTGATATACCGACGTATTGCCGTATTTTCCGCCTACTTTCGACTGGATAATCGGAGCAGCCCGGTAGGCATCGTTATAGGCCGAATTAAGGTTAGCAATCTGATTGTCGCCATTGGCGTAGGAAGCGGATATACCTGCTTTTACGTATTTATTGAACGTAAAATCGTTATTAGCCCGGATCGTAAACCGCTTATATACATTATCGATGACAATGCCTTGATCGGTAAAATAACCAGCACTCAGGAAGTAAGTCGATTTGTCAGTACCACCGTTGACCGAAAGGCCGTGATTCTGTTGAAATCCGTTACGTAGAATCTGGCTGTACCAGTCGGTTGATGTGGTGCCCGGATTGACCAGATTACCCGTTGCGGCACTGACGTAGTTAGCGTACTCGGCTGCGTTCGCCATCTTGACCAGGCTGGCCGGTAAGCGAAAACCGGCATTCCCCGAATAACTCACGGTCATTTTACCTGCCGTGCCACGCTTCGTGGTAATAATAATAACCCCATTTGCTCCGCGGGCGCCGTAAATGGCTGTGGCTGAGGCATCTTTCAATACGTCGATATTGGTAATATCGGCCGTATTAATATTGGAAATATCATCCGTTAAAACACCATCGACAACAAATAAAGCGGCTGTTCCTGCCAGGGCTGTACCCGTTCCGCGAATCCGGATAACAGGCGAAGTTCCGGGTTGGCCGCTGCTAATAATCTGTACGCCAGCTGCTTTTCCCTGAAGCGCCTGTGTAGCCGTAAGTACTGGCTGTTTGACTAGTTCCTCCCCTTTAATTGTAACGGTTGCTCCGGTTACGTCCGATTTGCGCTGGGTGCCATAGCCTACAACCACTACCTCGGTTAGCGATTTTGTGTCTTCAGTCAGCGCGGCATTAACGGCTGTTTTACCACCTACAGCTACCTCTACTTTCACATACCCGATGCTTGAAAATACCAGTGTAGCATTTTCGTCGGCCTGTATTGAGTAGGAGCCGCTTGCGTCGGTTACTGTTCCTGTAGATGTCCCTTTTACCTGTACTGTAACACCTGGCAAGCCAGTGTTTGTTGCGGCATCCGTTACTTTACCTGTGATACGTATGGGTGCTGATCTGGCCCAGCCAGTTGTGAGAATCAAAACGAATACTAGGCTGGTAAGCAATTTGGCCAGACCTCTCGTTTTCAAATGAAGCGAAATGTAAGTCATGAGCGTATTAACTAAGAAGTATTACTATGACCGGTTTATTAGCCGTCTACGTATTTAAGCAGACTAATTACTTAACGAGAATTAGCAATAACTTTCTAATAATTTTTTGCACAAAAGTAGGCTCTTGCTAACTTGGTACCTAAATTGGAGCTACATCATTACTACATCATATCCCTCTTTTCAGCCTATTTTTGACGATTTTACTACATCAGGTCGCCTAAACGGCTGAGTTTATGAAGAAAGGAAAGTGCAGTTGGGGGAGATTTTTTTCTAAGTGGATCAGGTTGGCTTTCCTGCTCGTATTTGCTTCTGGCATGTTTAGCTTGGCTCAAACATCCTATGATTTTTGTCAGCCGGAAATCATTACCTACACTCGACAGAATTATGGAGCGTACAATCAGAACTGGGGTGTAGCGCAGCATCCTAAAAACCGGTTCATGTATTTCGCCAATTCCAGAGGGTTACTCGAATTCGATGGCAATAGCTGGCGGGTCTATGAATTGCCCCGAAAGCAGAAAGTGCGTTCAGTAGCGATTGATCAGGCGGGCCGAATCTACACGGGTGCTCTGGGTGAGTTTGGTTACTGGCTTCCCAACCAGCATGGTGAATTGATTTATCACTCGCTTACTCCTTTGATTCAGGAGAAAACGTTTCTGAACGAAGAAATCTGGAATATTCTGATAACGCCACAAGGGGTTTTGTTCCAGTCGTTTGCGTTCGTATATCGATATCAGCAGGGTAAGATAAAGCTTCTGCAACCGCCTGCTACCATCTTATTTGTTCATCAGGTACGTAACCGGCTCTGGCTAGAAGTAATTGGGAGGGGCTTATACGAGCTGAAAAATGACCAGTATATTCCGGTACAAGGCAGCGAATTTCTGGGACACGAAACGGTCAACACGGTTCTGCCAATCGGGGAAAATGACCTGCTCATCGGTACCGAACGGGCCATTTACCGCTACGATGGCAAGCAGTTTAAACCTTTTAGTACGCAGGTAAATACATTTATTCAGCAAAATCGGCTCAATCGGGGCACGCTCATCGGGCCGAATCTGTATGCGTTTGGTACGTTGTTAAATGGAGTAGTAATCATAACAGCCGACGGTCAGATCCAATCTCACTTTACTCAAAAGAATGGACTGCAAAACAGTACGGTGCTGTCAATGTGCCAGGATGTCGATGGCAATTTATGGGTGGGACTGGATAAAGGTATCAATCTGATAAATATGGCTTCGTCAATTCGGTATTTTACAGATACTGAAGGTGAATTCGGAACCCTGTACGACATGGCCCGCTACGGTGATACGTTATACATTGGTACCAATCAGGGAGTTTATTACAAACCTCTCCTTCATAGAGAGATTCCTTTCAGGCTAATTTCCGGTACTCAGGGGCAGGTTTGGGATTTAACGATTATCGACAATCAGCTCTTCTGCGGGCATAATAAAGGCACATTCCGTATTAAGCGGGCGCAGGCAAGTCTGTTGTGCGCAGTTACTGGGGGGTGGGTACTTCGTCGGTTAAAACAGCAGCCTGATTATCTTATTCAGGGAACATACACAAGCTTATGTATATACCGAAAAGGAGTAAACGGGCAGTGGGAGTTTTCGCATAAAGTTGACGGATTTTCGGCCCCTGTCCGCCAATTGGAAGAAGATGACGCGGGGACTATCTGGGTTAATAAGGCTCCGAATCAAGGCATACAGCGGTTACGACTGTCAGCGGATTTGCGCCGGGTTGAGACCAGTAAGCCTTATAACGATGCCGAATTTGGGAGCCCTGCACTGGATCTCTACCAGATGCAGCACCGTATTCTGGTTGCTTCTGCAAGAGGAATACGTCTGTTTGACCCGGCTGCCAGCAAATTTACGACTGCCGTGTTGGCTTATCCCTGGTTGCATACTGATGTACGGAAGATTTTTTCCTTGTCAGACGCTGACTGGTTTTTACTGCATCAGGATGGCTCATTAAATTGGGTGCAATCGGGCAAACGGTCGGCGGCCGACGTACCGCTGAAGAGTGGTCAATGGGTTGATGAGTATGAAAATATCGTTGCGCTCGATTCAAATTACGTTGCCATTTGCCGTGAGAATGGGTTTGCCCTATTGCCACGGATGGAGTTGCCCCGGCTTGTCAGTAAGGCTGTTCCGAAATCAATTATTCGGGCTGTGGCCGTTACCGACAATCCGGCTGCCAAACACGTTTTTGATGGAATTACAGCTCCCTCAGAACTTACATTTTCGCATCAGCAGAATAATATCGGCATTACGTTCAGTACGCCTTATTATACCCGGCCAGTAAAATACAGTTACTGGCTCGAAAATAGTACGCGGGGATGGTCACCCTATTCGGTTACGCATCAGAAAGAATTCAGTAGTCTTCCGGCTGGTCAATATGTTTTTCATCTGAAATCAAATCTGAACGCGCAGGAAAGTACGCTTACGTTTATTATTCAGCCGCCCTGGTACTGGACAACCTGGAGTAAAATTCTTTATATGCTTCTGCTCGGGGCTTTGTTCTGGATAGTTTATCAATTGCACCTACGGCGCGTGGCTATTCAGCAGAACCGTATCCGTAAGCGCATGGAAGAAAAACTGCGCCACCAGGAAGAACGGAGTCAACGGGAAATTATTCTGCTCCAAAAAGAGCAACTGGAACAGGGCCTGATTCAGAAATCGGAAGAACTGGCCAATTCAACCATGTCGCTGATTCAGAAAAACGAACTGCTTATTCAGTTGAAAGAGGAGCTGGACCGAATAAAACTTCGTTCTGGAAATCGCCTGTCAACAGATGATTTTCAACGTATTAATAATTTGATAGATACCAACATTTCGAGCGAACAGGACTGGAAGCTATTTGAGGCAAACTTTAACAACGTGCATGAGCAATTTCTTAAACACCTGATTGAGCAATACCCTGACCTTAGCCAGGGCGATCTGAAATTGGCCGCTTATCTGCGCATGAATCTATCGACAAAAGAAATCGCACACTTACTGAATATCACCCCACGTAGCGTTGAACTGAAGCGGTATCGGCTTCGTAAAAAAATAAATCTGAACGCAGATATGAACCTGAGCGAGTTTATGATGAAATACTGAATTCAACACGCTGATTATAGCAAATCCCACTCTTTCCGGTATTTCCTCGACAGGAGCGCGTTGGCTTCGGGATTATGCCTGAATTTCTCTTTTTTGGCGTTCCAGTCCAGGGGCTGGCCGAGTCGATACGAAATCAGGCCTAGGTGCATGGGCATCGTCATTTGCCGGGCATACGCCAGGTTGGATTCTGGCTGCTTGCGGGATTTAACGGCGTCGATAAAATTCTGCTGATGGCCCGGTGACCGTTCGAGCGTAATCGGAATTTCCGGCACGTCGGCCATTACAACGCCGTTGATAGTTATTTCTCGGGTATTATAATCACAAAGCAACGTACCCTTGTCGCCTTCAAAATAAGCGCCGATGCCCCGTTTTTCGGCACCCGGTACGTTCGGGGGCGTGCTGGTCCAGTGAAGATTCAACCCATCGAACTCATAATCAATATCAATCCATTTGGGAGCGTCACCGATTCCTTCGGGTGCTTCTCCTTTGGCACTTACGCGCTTGAGGCCCGTAGGATTGACAGACCACCAGACGACATCGGCAATGTGGCACCAGAAATCCTGAAAAACCCCACCTGAATAATCCAGAAAATAACGATACGTAAAGTGGCATCGCTCAGGCGTATAGAGTGAAACGGGAGCCGGTCCCTGCCACATGTCCCAGTTCAACGTAGTAGGCGGTGTTTGATAATTGGCAGGACCAAGCACAGGCGGGAAACCTGTTTTCCAGAGTCGTACCGTATGGACTTTTCCGATTGCGCCCGCCTTGATAATTTCGACAACACGGTGGTAATTATCGCCAGCATGAATCTGCGTGCCCAACTGAAAAACGCGGTCGTATCGATTCAGTGCCTTGAGCATTTTCTGACCCTCCCGAACACTGTAGGAGAGCGGCTTCTCGCCATACACATCCTTGTCAGCCTGAAAAGCAAGAATTGCGACCTGCGCATGCCAGTGATCGGGCGTAGCACACGTAATGGCGTCGATATCCTTACGGTCGAGCAGATAACGAAAATCGGCGTAGGTCTTGGCCGCTGTGTTTGGTTGCAGGGTTTGTAATGTACTCAACGCTTTGTTCAGGTGCGTTTCATCCAGATCGCACAGACCAACCACTTCTACCTCTGGTAACTTGGCAAACCAGTTGAGGTGGTTGGTTCCCATGCCATTCAGCCCGATGTGAGCAACTCGCACGCGATCACTGGGAGCGACCTTTCGCTTTGCATTAGGAAATAAAGCCAGGCTAAGTGCAGCCGCACTACTTTGTTTGAGAAATTCCCGGCGATTGGGTTGAGAAGTCATGGTAGAATCAGCTTGGTTTCACTACGTCTTGTCGTAGTTATTTCCTCTAGTTCTCAATAGCCAGAATACCCTGAAATCTACTGTATTAATACGTTATTCCAGGCCCATTTTCAACGCCTGCCCAACTTCCTTATGATACAATCGGCCAATGGGTAACTCCTGCCCTGCAATGTCTACATGGTTGGGTGTGTAAGCCGATATTTTATCAATGGCTACAATGAAGGATCGGTGAACGCGCAGAAAACCCGTGTCAGGAAGCATCTCTTCCAGCGAACTGATGCTTTGTTTGACAACCAGTGGACGGGCGGAAGTGGTCACAATTTTAATGTAATCTTTCAGGCTCTCGACGTAGAGAATGTCGCGGATAAACACCTTGACCATTTTTCGGTCGGCGCGGAAATACAGAAAAGAGGCTGCCGATGTTGAATCGGCTGGTTTCTCAACAACCGAATTATCTGGCTGAAGCACTCCGGAAATGTTGCCGTCGGTACGCATCACTTTCGAGACAGCGCGCAGAAACCGCTCAAACGAGATAGGTTTTAGTAAATAATCAACTACGTCTAGTTCAAAACCATCCAGCGCATAATCGCGGTAAGCCGTTGTAAAAATTACTTTTGGCGGCTGGCGCAGGCTGCGTATAAAATCAGTTCCAAGGAGTTTAGGCATCTTGATATCCAGAAAGATCAGATCAACCGGCGTTGATTGTAAGAGGCTGAATGCCTGAATGGCATTATGGCATTTTCCTACAATCGTCAGTGCCTCAATCATATCGATGTGTGATTCGATCACAGCCAGGGCAGGGGGCTCATCATCAACAAGCAGACAACGTATCGGCATCATAACAGCAGGCAATTAAACGACTTCTGTCAGTTGGGTAGTTGGTAAACGAACAGCCGTTTGAATGGGTAATAGTTCCAGTGTCAGCGAGATCATAAAGGTTTCATCCTCAGCTGCAATGCGTAGTTCGTGTCGGTCAGGGTAAAGAAGCTGCAGCCGTTTCTTTACGTTCTGCAAACCAATGCCACCAATGGGCGTGCCGTTGTGCGGATCAGCTTCCCGACTATTGATTACTTTGAACTTCAGGAGCGTACCGTGCACCGACAAATCGATGTGCATCCAGGCTTGTTCGAGCTGTTCACTGGTACCGTGTTTAAAGGCGTTTTCCAGAAAAGGGACCAGTAGCAATGGCGCAATAAGTTTGTTCGTATAATCGCCGGATAAATTCACCGATACGTCGAGTCGATCACCGTAGCGAAGTTGTTCTAATCCAATGTAATTACGCATGAACTCAATTTCTTTCTGAAGCGTCACTTCTGATGCATTACAGTCATACAACATATAACTCAGCAACTCGGATAGTTTTAGGACAACTGCCGGCGAATGGTCGGATTTATGGAGCGTAAGCCCGTATAAATTGTTTAGCGTGTTGAATAAAAAATGCGGATGAACCTGTGATTTGAGTAGTTGTAATTCAGCCTGTAATTTCTCCCGGTCAATCTGCTGGTAAGCCAGCTGTTTCAGATACCAGATCTTTACCAGTTTAATGGCAGCCGCAAAACCGCCAATGGTTGTTGCGCCCCGCAGACCAGCCATGAGGGCAAAAAAGAAACTATTGCCCGATGGACGGCCGCCAATGTCCATGCAGATACGTATGGGATCAACAATAAACTTTGTAAGGCAGGCCGATAAAACGGCTGTGCTAAGCAGGGCCAGGATTACGTTTACCAATGCCAATCCGTACTGGCCCTTCAACAGAAAACGAGGAATGACCCAGTACATAATTATATAGGCCAGGAACATGTGAGCCGGCATAAAGAGGACCGCATCGACAAAAGCGATTGAGAACCCCCAGAAAAGCGCTACTGGCCAGTTGAACCCTCTTTGCAACAAACTGCCAAACGGTAAAAACCCGTAAGTAAAAGCAAAAAATAGCACCCACGATAGCCAGAATAGCCCATGCCTGGCCAGCCGCTGCCGAGGTTGATTGGAGAAGACAAAGTCGTTGGTTAAACGTTGCATACCCGACGGATTACGTAGTCGAAGATAGACAAACAGAGCGGATTGAGCTATGCGTTACGTCTTTTGTCGACAGACGACGGACTATTGTCGCTGAACGACCTTGTTTGACCCAAAATGATGTTGATAGACAGCTAGATGACGTATGGTGTCTAATGAATGCCCCCGGCGAAAAGCTAAGCGAACTATAGCGGGTGTTTCTACATTTGAGTGGTTTATAGACTAATGCGAACACAAAAACACTCATACCATGAACACCATTTCACACCTCCGTCTGGCCATAATGGCCGTTTTACTAACGACTGCTTCGTTCACCGCACAAGCTCAGTCGAAAAAAGAATCATTAGCTCCGCGTGAGGGATTCTGGGTGATCGAGACTATGCCCAAAAGTCGTCAGTGCACCGTACGTTTTTACACTGACGATCAAAAACTAATCTACGAAGAAACGGTAAGTCGTACCCTGAAAATTACTCGCCCGCAAACCAAACGTCAGTTAAATGCGGCCCTTGATCAAGCCATGTTTGTCTGGAATGCTACGCATAAAGTTCCGGTCGACCGGCAATGGGTAGCCATACAGTTCGATAAAAAATAATACTACGTTATTTTCATTACCAGCCAGCATCCCGAAAGCCAGACGTTTTTGGGATGCTGTGTTTAGGCGCACTAGTGGCCGATATTAAAAAAAGTGTTTGTCAGGTAAATTTCTCTGTTGGGTGGCTTTGCTATCCATATCCATTATTACTTTATTCTTCATGGAATCCAACAGACGCACATTTATAAAAAGCCTGTCTGCGGCATCGGCACTGATAGCTACTGAGGGTATAGCCAAACCATTCGGTTTTCCGGCTTACATACCGAATTTGAAAAAGATAAGTCCGAACGATAAAATCCGCTTTGCGACCATTGGCATGGGGATTCAGGGCAACTACGATACACAGGCCGCGTTACGTAATCCGGACGTCGAACTAGTGGGCGTAGCAGACCTGTATACCGGGCGGCTCGAACATGCTAAAACAGCTTACGGGAAAGATAAAGAGTTGTTTACTACCCGCGATTACCGGGAGATTCTGGCGCGTCCGGATGTAGATGCCGTCCTGATTGTCACTCCCGATCATTGGCACGACCATATCACTATTGCGGCACTTAAAGCGGGTAAGCACGTGTATTGTGAGAAACCCATGGTGCAGCACCTGAACGAGGGCAAAGCGGTCATTGATGCCTGGAAAAAATCGGGCAAGACCATGCAGGTAGGAAGCCAGCGTATCAGCAGCGCGTCGTTTCAGGAGGCTAAGCGACTCGTACAGGCTGGTGAAATCGGGGCTATCAATTACATCGAATCAAACAACGACCGTTTTAATGCAATAGGAGCCTGGAATTACTCGATTCCACCGGATGCTTCTCCACAAACTGTAGATTGGGATCGGTTCCTGGGCGATGCACCTAAGCGTCCGTTTGATGCTACCCGCTTTTTCCGCTGGCGGAACTACAAAGACTACGGTACGGGCGTTGCCGGAGACCTGTTTATTCACCTCATTACGGGCGTTCATTTTGTAACCAACACGCTCGGCCCAACCCGAATTTTCTCATCGGGTAATTTAGCTTACTGGAAAGACGGCCGCGACGTGCCCGATGTGATGTCGTGCATTATGGATTACCCCAAAACCGATCAGCATGAAGCGTTCCAGATGGTGTTACGCGTCAATTTTGCCAATGCCGGCAAGATCAGCAACGTAACGCGTATCATTGGTAACGAAGGGCAGATCGAATTCTCGGAGGATAACCTCATTATGACCAAGAAAAAATTACCGATGGCCCCTGGCTACGGTAATTACGATAGCTTCTTTACGTTTACAGAGCCCGTGCAGCAGGAATTCGTCAAACAATACGACGCCAAATATCCGCCCGATACCCGTAAGGCCGAACCCGTAAAAGAGGTGAAATTTGAGGGCCCTAAAGATGATGACGCCCATGCTAAACACTTCGGCAACTTCTTCGAAAATGTTCGCAATGGAAGTCAGGGAACTATCGAAGATCCCGTGTTTGGTTTCCGGGCTGCGGCTCCGGTACTGGCCTGCAACGAAAGTTATTTTGAACAGAAAGTGGTGTATTGGGACCCGGTTACGATGACGCAGAAAAATCCGGCAAAACCAAACGTAGCAGCGCCATCTAAAAAGAAAACACTCGCATCCGCCAAAACCAGCACTAAAAAAAGCTAGTTGGTATTACCTATGATTGCCCCATCTGTTTGACTTGTGTAAAGCATGTTGAGCAGATGGGGTTCTTATTATCAGTTATCTAGAGACGGTTATGAGCTACATCCGGTGTAATTTCTAAGATGTTAAGTAAACGGTTTATATAAAAAGATACCAATAAAAGCCATTTAATAGTTTTGCTAAAAATTTAGTAGCATCTTTTTAATTTAATAGTTTATCAGTTTAATAATTAAAAATATATTTACAGAATAACCCTGTCATTTCCTCTTAACCTTAATTAGCTGTAACCGTTCGTGGAAAAAAGTAATCTAACTGACGAAGAAATGATTCGTCAGTACCTGACTGAACAACCCAACCAGTGCTTTGAAGCGCTCTACAAGCGTTACGTCGCCCGCGTCTACCATCGCTGCCTGTTCATGACCAAAGATGCCCAAACCGCCCAGGACTTCACCCACGACATCTTCATGAAAGCCTTCAGCAAACTGGATCATTTTCAGCAACGCTCCAGCTTTGCCACCTGGCTGACCTCGATTGCCCATAATTATTGCTCGGATCAGCTGCGGCTGGCCAAACGGCTTCATACCACCTCCCTGGAGGACGGGATGGACCTGAGCGAGAGCCGGGAGAGCGGTCTTGGGGAGGAGCAACTGGATCGGGTGCATCGGGCGATGAGCGGTCTGTCGGCCAGTGAGCAGTTGCTGTTACGTCAGAAGTATGAGCAGGGTTTGAGTATTGAGGAGCTGGCGGGTTTGTATCAGATCAAGGTGAGTGCCATCAAGATGCGGCTCAAGCGTAGCCGAGACAGAGTCGAGCAGCTATACCGCCAGTTATAGCTAACCCAAGCCATTAAGAACAAATTACTGCTGACTTTCAAAAATGGCCATAGCCTTGTCGATGGTGTCGTCATCTACTCCATCAACAGTTAACTCGTTATCGTTTTCTACGTTGCTGATAACAGTAACCGCATCCATATTCAGACTTGGGTCCGCCAGAAAAAGCGCAGCCCGGAATCGCTCTTCAATACGTCGGTTGAGGGCGTCATTTACATTATGAGTTAGCTCGTGAGCCAGTTCAATTTCTTTCTCGTTACTATGCATTGCAGTAATACTTTTAAAAGTAGGTTACGAATATGGCTGGTTTTGTTAAAAAAATGAACACCTTTCCAGCTATTCTTCGCGAAATAGTCTCTTCACTCTAATGATTCGGCCGCTAGCCGAATCATTTTTCCTTCTTGGTCCCAGTATAAGCCTGCTTTCCCGTCTTCACTCATTAGTGCCAGCGTCAGACCGTGTTCTTCAGCATAACGGTCTATCTCTGACCGTACATCCAGTACCTCTTCATAAGGAATCACGACGCGTTTGACGATCCCATAAGCAGCACCCGTCCATATCGTTTGTGTTATCTGCGCTTTCATGACTATTATTTTATTGAGCGATGATCACAAGCAAACCGTTCTTCCGTTTGCATTGGGCCATTCTCTGCACCAATTAAACCAGACGTATTTTGATGGTTTAATTGCATTGTTTTGCCCTATAACTGCTATACAAACAAATTTGTGTTGAATTATCAAGGAAAAGAAACAGGACGAGCGTACCCTGAGCTCAGGGAAATCGCTGAAAATCAATAGTATGAAATAAAAAAGTGGACCAGATAATATGGTCTCTGACCCACTCGAAAAGCCGTTATCTACAATTTTTTTGCGGCTGCTGACTGCGTCATATAATCAACGGTCAGGTGGCAGAGCGATTTCATTCCCAGCACAAAACAACCTTCATCAATCTGGAAATCAGGCGTATGGTGCGGAGCTGCATTTTCTACTTTCTTTCCTTTAGTCATGCCGCCCAGGAAATAAAAAAAGCCGGGAATTTTCTGCTGATAGAACGAGAAATCTTCGGCACCCGTCTGAGCAGGTGTAATTCTGACATTATCCTTACCCGCCACAGCTTCGAGTGAGGGTACCATCTGATCGGTTAATTTGGGATCATTGTACGTAACAGGATACATGATATCAATCTTAACGTCAGCTTTAGCACCTGCACTTTCGGCGATGTTTGTGGCAATTTCATTTATCCGACGATGAATGAGCTGTTGAGCTTCCGGGCTAAACGTCCGAATTGTGCCAATCATATTGGCTTCTTCCGGGATTATATTCTGACGAATACCACTGTGTAAAGCGCCAACCGTAACAACCGCAGCATTATCTGTCAGCGTTACGTTCCGGCTTACAATCGTTTGTAAACCCATGACCACCTGCGCCGACGTAACAATCGGATCGGTACCCGACCAGGGAGCGGCACCATGCGTTTGTTTACCCTTAATTTTGATAGCATATGAATCGACGGCCGCCATTGTTGCCCCAGGCCGGTATTTGATCGTGCCTACTTCGGTTTGTGAATTGATGTGTAAACCGAAAATAGCTTCCACTTTAGGGTTTTCTAATACGCCCTCTTTCACCATTAGATACGCTCCACCTTCTTCACCTGTGGGGGCGCCTTCTTCGGCGGGTTGAAAAATGAATTTGACGGTACCATGTAGCTCATTTTTGACGGAAGCCAGCACCTCGGCTGCGCCCATAAGCATAGCTACGTGGGTATCGTGTCCGCAGGCATGCATAATACCTGTTTGCTGCCCATTGTATTCGGTATGGGCTTCCGATTTGAAGGGCAAATCTACACGTTCTGTTACGGGCAGTCCATCCATATCGGCGCGTAAAGCTACTACCGGCCCTGGTTTTCCACCTTTCAACAAGCCTACTACGCCTGTTTTCCCGACCCCTGTTTTAACTTCCATGCCAAGCGACTGGAGGTGAGCGGCAATTTTGGCGGCTGTCTGAAATTCGCGGTTGCCAAGTTCAGGATGCTGGTGAAAATCCCGGCGCCAGGCAACCACCTTCTTCTCGAGCCCTTCGGCCATTTTATCCATTTTGGCATTGAGCGTTGTCTGTCCAAACGTTGTGTGAACAACACAACTCACAAGGGTAAGCGAAACGGCTAGCTGTTGATACGTATTCATCCAATAAGGCTGTTTTCAATTGAAGATGTAATTATTATGCAATTTACGCGTCTTCCAAATAAAATATTGTCTTATTCTGATTGCTAACTATTTTTGTTGCCAGAATTCAAATTTTTATAAAACAATTCATCTTCAAACTACATGAAAAAACTTCTATTTGGGGGTTTGCTGCTTATGCTATTGCCCTGTCTGTCAGTTATGGCACAGGACATAGCCCTGAGTGGCCGGGTTACTTCTTCTGACGATGGGTCAGCTTTGCCAGGAGTGACCATACAGGTAAAAGGTATTACGCGCGGTACCACAACCGACGCTAATGGCACTTATAAATTAAGTGCGCCAGCCAACAGCCAGCTAGTTTTCAGTTTTATTGGCTACAAAACGCAGGAAGTTGCTGTTGGAAATCGGACTACGTTAAACGTTTCGCTTGACGCCGATGCCACTAATCTGAATGAAGTGGTTGTAACAGCCCTGGGTATTGAGCGGGATAAACGTTCGCTATCGTATGCTACACAGCAGGTAAATGGTGACCGGATTGCTCAGCGTGGCGAACCAAACGTACTGAATGCGCTGCAAGGCAAAATTTCGGGTGTGCAGATTACCGGAGCCAGCGGGGAAGCCGGCGCGTCGACAAACATAAACATTCGTGGGATTCAGTCTTTTACGGGAAACAACCAGCCACTGTTTGTTGTCGATGGAATTCCAATTAGTAATAGTGTTGACCGTACCAACCTTGGTCCAAATGGTACGTTAGGTGGTCCGCAGTCCTCAAACCGGGCCCTTGACATTGCCCCCGAAAATATTGAATCGATAAACGTACTGAAAGGACCAGCTGCGGCTGCACTTTACGGGTCGAGAGCTGCGTCGGGTGTGGTGGTTATTACCACGAAGTCGGGCCGAAACGCTAAGAAGAAAACCGAGGTGACGGTTAACTCTGGCATTACGTTTCAGAACGTATATGGCCTGCCTAATTTTCAGAATGGCTATGGACAGGGGCTGAACAATATCTTTCAGAGCAATAGTGTGGCTTCATGGGGACCGGCCTATGGCTCTCCGGCAACCCTGGATAACGGCTTTTTAACCCGAAACGCAACAAACCCTGCCCAGCTTGACTCAACAGCACTTTTTCCGGGCGGTGTGTTTCCAACGTACAAAGCCTATCCGAACTACCGGGCCTATCCCAATAATATTAAGGACTTTTTCAAACAAGGCCGTATTCTAACGAACGCTGTCAACATCGGTGGGGCAAGCGGAACGAGCAATTATAATTTCTCGGTGGCTAATACCTCGCAGGACGGTATCGTTCGGAACTCAACCTTCAAGCGTACGAACGTGAGCTTTGGCGGTAACACGGTGCTGTCGAACAAGTTTCATGTTGGGGCATCGATCAACTACAGCAATACCGGACAAAGCAACTCGCTTACAGGGAATGGAGGAAGCGCCTTTGGGCAATTGGTATCCGTTCCCCGAAGCTACGATCTGCCTAATTTGCCGTATCAGGATGCCAACGGACGTAGCGTATTTGCTGGTACGCCCGGTTCAAACGAAAACCCGATCTGGGGCCTGGAAAATAACCGAACGACCAGTAATGTTGATCGATTGATTGGCAACATCAACTTCGGCGTTGATCTTTTCAAAGGGGTTAACTTATTCTACCGGGCAGGGATCGATACGTATACGGACCGGCGGAAGCAGATTTTCGCACCGAGCGCTGCCCGTTTGCTGGTGGGCGGGGTTGGTGAAGATATTTACTATTGGCAGGAGCTTAACAGCGACCTGATTCTGACGGGGCAGAAAAATGATATTCTACTGTCGGGACTTAATCTTGAAGGGCGTTTGGGTTTCAACGTGAACCAGCGCAAATCGCAGAACGTAACAGCAAACGGCCAGAACCTGACCCTGCCCGGTTTCTATAACCTGAGCAATGCCACTGTTTATTCTAATGGTACGCAGGAAAATAATACGCTACGTCGCCTAAGCGGCTATTACGGACAAGCCAGTTTTTCGTTCCGCAACTACGCCTTTCTGGAATTGACAGGCCGGTTCGATAAATCATCGACCCTGCCGCTTAGCAAGAATACCTACTTCTATCCGTCGGTTTCGGCAAACGTCATTTTATCCGATATTTTTCCGATCAAATCATCGACACTATCCTACCTCAAAGTACGTGGTAGCGCGGCAAAAGTGGGTAAAGATGCCGACCCGTATCAATTACAGTCGGTGTACGTAACAACCAGCCAGGGGAACAACGTATCGAACATCACGTTCCCGATCAACGGTCAGAATGCATTCTCGATCAGTAACCGGATTGGGCCCGGCGATAATCTGAAGCCTGAGTTTACAACCTCTTATGAAGGAGGTTTAAACGTTGGGTTGTTCGATAACCGCTTCAGCCTGGACTTTACGTACTACAATTCGGTCAGTACAGACATGATCGTGAATGTGGGGATGGCTGCCTCCACCGGCTATACGACCCGCACAACCAACGTTGGTAAAATGACCAACAAAGGTGTTGAAGCGTTACTGACAGTTACACCCATTCGGGTTAATGATTTTCGCTGGGACGTAACGGTCAACTATACCCGGAATAAAAATGAAGTTGTTGATATTGCTCCGGGCGTAGAAAGTTTTTCTATTCCGGGTAGTGCCTTCACGGGGTCTATTCCCTCTATCGTCAAAGGCCAGCCATACGGCGTAATTCTGGGAAACAAAAAGCCAACGGCTCCAGATGGTCAATGGATTATCAACCCGAACACAGGGTTGTGGAACCCTGAAATTGCGAACCAGAACATTTCGAACCCCAACCCACTCTGGATCGGAAGTATTCAGAATACGTTCAAATACAAAGGACTTGCACTGGGCTTCCTGTTCGATACGCAGCAAGGCGGTCAACTGGTAGAGTTTTCGGCCGGCTCGTACAAATCGAACGGCACGCTGGACGTAACGGGTGTGAATCGTCAGGCGCCACGCATAATACCCGGTGTATTTGAAGTAACCAATGCAGATGGCAGTAAAACGTACACCCCGAACAATATTCAGGTGGATGCGCAAAGCTACTGGCGTGCTTTTGGCTTGCAGAGCGACCTGAACGTATTCAGTGCCACACGTTACAGTCTGCGTGAGGCTACGCTTACCTATGATATCCCTACGTCATTGATCAGCAGAACGCCGTTTGGTGGTATTTCGATATCGGTAATCGGACGTAACCTGTGGTATTTCGCGCCGGGCTCACCCATCGATCCTGAGGTTAATACGCAGGGCGCCGGGAACATACGCGGTCTGGAACTGCAAAGTGCGCCAAACACCCGCAACTACGGTGTAAACCTGAGATTTACTTTCTAATCATTGACACTTCATGAAAACAACTTATAAAACATATTTAGCCTTATCGCTGGTAATCGCTATGGCGAGCTGTAGCGAAAGCTTCTACGATGTTAATACGACACCAAATAACCCAACGACGGTGCCGCCTTCGGTGCTGCTGACAACCGTTGAATATGACGCGGCCTTTACAACGTCGAATGACTTGAATCGTATCAGTGAAGTATTGGTACAGCACATGGCCGGTGTAGCCAATCAGGTAGCTGCCTATGATGTGTTTAATCTGCGGGGTGCTTCAGACAATCAGTGGAATGGTGAAATTTACGCTGGTACGCTGACCAATGCACAACGGCTCATTGAACAAACGCAGCAAACCATTCCTGCTTATGCGGGTATCGCCAAAATTGTGAAAGCGTACGGATTTAGCCTGGCAACAGACATTTGGGGCGACATTCCCTATTCTGAAGCCTTGCAGGGATTAGCAATTTTAACGCCACGTGTCGATGCGCAGCAGGATATTTATCTGGGCAATTCCGAGAAAAAAATCCAGAGTTTGTTTGACCTCATCAAAGAAGGGATGGCTGATTTGGATAAACCAAGCACTACGGGTGTTATGCCGGGTACCGACGATGCTGCCTATCAGGGGAATCTGGCGAAGTGGAAGCGGCTTGGCAATACGTTGATGCTCCGGCTGGCCGTACAGATGAGCCGCAAAGCACCAGATCAGGCAAAACAGATCATCAATGACGTACTGGCGTCACCTGCTGGTTTGATCAACGATAATTCGCTGGATTTTCAGGTTGCTTTTGGGACGGACAACGGCAAACAAAATGCCTTGTATTCATTCAATTATGTCAACCGTACCGGCGATTTAATGGCCAGTCAGCGTTTTCTTGATACGTTAACGGCCTACAACGATCCACGGATCAGCAAGTTTTTCACGCTGGCTGCTAATACAGGCAAATACGTAGGCTTCAACAATGGCTCTACGGCCGCTGCTCCGAGCGTTGTGGCAAATCGGTCGCGCTATGGTACGTACCTGACGGGAGCAAGCGGTGAAGCGCCAACGCGGATGATTACCAATTTCAACCGTGCTTTTCTGTTGGCTGAAGCCGTTGTGACCTTAGGCATTGCGGGCGATGCACAGGCACTTTATCAGGAGGGAATCAAAGCGTCGATGGCAAAAGCAGGTGTAGCTGCTGCCGACATCACCGATTACTTTGCCAAAAATCCTCAGCTTGTAACCCTGTCGGGCGATGCTCAGAATAATGTTCGTCAGATTCTTACGCAAAAATGGATTGCTAACATAGGACTTAGCATTGACTCCTGGAACGACTACCGCCGGACGGGCTATCCTCGCCTTTCGCTGCCGCTCAATCCGCAAGGCGACAATCCGGCCATCATTCCAGTACGTTTGCCCTATACGTCGAATGAGCAGCAACGCAATCCGAATGTGCCAAATCCGGGGCCCAAGATGGATGAACGCGTGTGGTGGGATGTAGATTAATCATTATTGACAAACTAAAATCATGAGAACACTAAGTTATATAGTAGGATTGTTAGTGCTGTTCAGCACAATTTCGTGCAAGAAGGACGACATCGTTTCGATACGTGATGCGCAGGCAACCAACAATGCGATCACGGTTACGAATTATAAATACTTCGAGCGAATCCCTATCGTAGAAACGTCGATTTCGGCAGGCGGTAAAGTCGATATCACTATGGCACTGCCAGCCGATAGTCCTCGGTCATTCAAGGAGATTACGCGCGTGGCAGCTTCGACAATCAATGCCTCAATCAACGCATCGTCTGTGCAACGAACGACGGGGCTTTACCAAACAGCGATTGCTGCGTCGGGTAAATCGATTACGTATTCAACCACACTGGCTGATTATATGGCATTCAAAAAGCTTACGGCAATGCCTTCAACCACTACGGGTGGCATTGTTACGTACACCGATATGCAGTTTTTTTTCCTGATTACACTGGACGACAATTCAACAGTGATTCCTTATGAGATTCGGGCACGAATTCGTCAATAATTAGGTAGAAAAGTATTTGTTCTAAAATCACCAGGCTCCCCTTAGCACGAGTTACCTTACAAAAAGTAACTCGTGCTAAGGGGAGCCTGGTGATTTATTTTTTGCTGAAGAAATCCGACCGTTTGATATACTTTTCATCTATTTGATGCTAGAAAAATACAACTCTCTACTAGCAAAGGCAAATATAAGTTTATGTAACTTGATAGGTACTTATCCTAGAATTATACAATTCCTGAATGTAGTATTTCTACTTAAATCTGAGTAATGATATCCGTATAAAATATTGCAAATAAATCTTTATGGAAATTATAATTTTAATGAATTTATAATGTGCCGAATAATAAATAGATATATAGCCTTTATTGAATTAATGTTGGACTAATTTCTGCCTGATCGGCTCTGACTGGATGCTGAGTAGACAAGTTTGCTTTTATACCTGCTACGATTACAGCAGGACAGTTTGAATTTATAGCTGATTATTAAAGGGTTATATGTTTAGAATAGTAATCGATTGAAGTTTTTCTGTCGACTTTTAGTAGCTATATAGTTCCAAGAGAGCTTATGTGACTCAAAATTTCTCTACAGTATTAACTAGCTCATCTATTGTTACTTGAATCTTTTTCAGATTTTTCAACACAGAAAAAAATTTAATCAGAATATGTCTGTTCAGGAAAATAGTAGCTTTAATCCTATTAAAACAGCGTTGCAGGACCAAAGGATGTCTCGCTGTTCTAGTAAGCTTTATCGGAATATTACAAAAAAAATAAGGTGTAGGTAAGAAACTTATTGTTATACTATTAAATTTGTATCCCCGATTTCGGGATTTTGACAGTTTTATAACTTCTGTTTCATTATGAACAAAATTTTATTAGGCAGCTGGCTACTTTCGCTGTTGTTCTGTTTGCCCGCACTGGCGCAGGATATGACAGTAAGTGGTCGCGTCACTTCATCTGAAGACGGAACGGGCCTGCCAGGGGTAACCGTACAAGTAAAAGGTGCCAATCGTGGCACAAACACCGATGCGCAAGGGAACTATCGGTTAAATGCGCCAGCCAATGCTTCGTTGGTATTCAGCTTCATTGGTTATACTACCCAAACCGTTGCTGTTGGTAATCGGTCTGCTATCGATGTCGCGCTTGTGAGCGATGCTCAACAATTAAGCGAAATCGTCGTCATTGGTTATGGAACCCAGAGCCGTCAGGATGCTACCGGTAGCATCGGTTCTGTGAAAGGATCTGCTATCGCTCAAATGCCGATTCAGAGTTTTGAGTCAGGTCTGGCAGGTCGCACGGCCGGTGTTCAGATTACGGTTCCAAACGGCGTACTGAATAACCCTCCTGTTTTCCGGATTCGGGGGACAAACTCAATTTCGCTGAGTTCTTATCCGCTGATCGTTGTCGATGGTGTACCTACGTTTACAGGTGATCTGGGTGGCACGAATGCCCCTGCTAACCCATTGGCAAGTATCAACCCCAATGATATTGAAAGCATGGACGTAGCCAAGGATGCGGCTGCGACTGCTATTTACGGAAGCCGCGCAGCCAATGGCGTCGTGTTTATTACGACCAAGCGTGGTAAATCGGGTAAAGTAAAAGTAAACTACGATGGTTGGGTGGGCTTCTCGAATACGTACCGTCTGCCACAAATGCTGAACGCTCAGGAATACCTGAATTTCAAAACGTCGGCAGTGGCGAACAACCCAACGGCTTCTGCTGTGAAGTTCACGCAAACCAATGATGCCAATGGTAATCCTATTGACACAAAATGGTATGATTATATCTACCGGCAGGGCGTTTCGCATAGCCACAACCTGAATCTGTCGGGCGGTAACGAAAACACGAACTATTACTTCTCTACAGGCTACACATCGCAGCAGGGTGTTATTCGTAAGAATGACTTCCAGCGGATCAACGTTCTGTTCAACGTTGATAGCAAGCTTAGTAAATTGTTTACTGTTGGTGGTAAAATAGCCTATTCGAACGAGAGAAACCTTTCGGCTGGTACGTCGGGTTCGCTGAATGGCGAAGCCTTCAATACCAGCGGTCTTGGACGGGTAGGCCTGGTATTGCCTCCAATCCTTTCGCCCTACAACAACGACGGTACGTACAACCTGAACGGTTCGGCCATTGGTTACGCCAATAACATTACTGGTACGTCGATTTCATACCCCAACCCGCTGCCCATGTTGGACCTAAACCGGTCTAATACCGAGAGTGACCACGTTCAATCCAACGCTTATCTGCAATTCAAGCCGCTGGATTGGATTACACTCCGCAGTACGTATGGTATCGATTACCTGATGTTTGACAATGATTTGTTTCAATCACCAATCAGTAGCGATGGCTATTCGTCAACGGGTAACGCAACGAGCAGCTTCCGTAAGCTAAAAACATGGCTCTGGACCAACACCGCTCAGTTTGATCGTTCGTTTGCCGGTGCGCACAATTTTAGCCTGCTGGTAGGTCAGGAGCAGCAACGTACTACTCAGCGCGGATACGGCCTGAACCGCCAGACACTGTCGGACCCAGACTATAATGTAATTCAGGCAGGTTGGGTAACCAATAACCAGTCGGGTCTGATCTTCACTGAAAACTATTTGTTATCGGTCTTTGGTCGTCTGAACTATAACTACAAAGAGAAGTATTTCCTGAGTGGTAACCTGCGTCAGGATGAATACTCGGCTTTGGGTGTGAAGAAAGGTACGTTCTATGGTGTTTCAGCTGGTTGGGAAATTGCTCAGGAAGGTTTCTGGAAAAACGCCCACATCGACAATATCTTCAGCAGCTTCAAAGTTCGGGGTAGCTATGGCAAAGTCGGAAACATCGGCGGTATCAACGACTACTCACCTTACTCGCTGTATGGCTCAGGCTTATACGGTGGTGCTGCAACCCTCTACTTCCAGTCGGTGGGTAACCCAAATCTTAAATGGGAGACCAGTACGAAAACGGATGTCGGCTTCACATTTGGTATCCTGAACGACCGGATTACGGGTGAGTTCGCCTACTACAAAAACGACATTAACAACCTGATTCTGAACGTAGCACAGGCACCGTCGACTGGTATTCCAGGCCCGCTCGGCCCGGTTACGAGTGTTGTGTATCCTCCTCAGAACGTTGGAACCATGTACAACAAAGGGGTTGAGGTTTCGCTTAATGCCCGTGTAATCAATACAAAATCGTTCCAGTGGTCGTCGAACTTTAACATTACCTTCAACAAAAACGAGGTAACGGCATTAGCTCCTGGCCTTAGTGTAATCCAAACCGGTACGTCGGGTCTGGAAACGGTCAACCAAACGGCACCTGGCTACTCGCTTGGCCAACTGTGGGTCGTTCGTACAAACGGTGTTGATCCGGCTACGGGCAAACGGATTTTCGTTAACTCACAAGGACAGAATGTTTATTATCAGTTCTACGCGCCGACAGGACAGTTCAACTACTCAACCACGGCTGATGGAAAAACCAGATACGTTAGCCCAACGGGTGGTTCATCCATTACGCAGGCTGCTGATGGCGTAATGTACGCCAACGTGAACCCTAAAGTGTACGGTGGTTGGGATAACAACTTTAAGTACAAAAACTTTGATTTAGGTGTGTTGCTTACCTATCAGCTAGGGTTCTACGTTTACTACGGTACAAATGCTGGTCTGCATGATCAACGCTTCTGGAACAATGCTACCGATGTATTGACCGATGCCTGGCAGAAAGAAGGTGATACCGGAAAGAAATACGCAAAACCAATTTTTGGTGATAACACCTCGAACGGATCTGCATTCCCGATGGATATCAACGTATTCAAAGGTGATTTCCTGAAAGTTCGTCAGCTTACACTGGGCTATACGCTTCCAGCTACCTTGTTGTCGAAAGCTAAAATCAGCAGCCTTCGCCTGTATGTAAGCGGTCAGAACCTGGGCGTACTCACCAAGTACCCTGGTCCAGATCCAGAAGTATCATCTAATGGTACAGGTACAGGAAGTAACACAGGTCAAGGAGTTGACAGAAATACGGTTGGTAATGCCCGGACGATAACCATTGGTCTGCGCGCTGGCTTCTAACCTTGACAAAAAAAGACATCATGAAAAAGAAAATAAATTATTCAGTATTTTTTTGCCTGGCACTTTTGGGGCTAAGCGCATGTGACCGAAGCTTACTGACGCCAATTCCACAGACGTCCGTATCCGATGCTTCGGCGTTCAGTACACCAACTCGTGTACAGACCCAGTTGCTATCGTTGTACGGCGCCCTGAAAGATGGGAATTTCTACGGCGGTCGTTACGTAATTTATGGCGATATACGCGGAGAGGATTTTATCAATGAAACCTCTAACCTCGTTACGGGTTCAGACGTTTGGGGACTGAATGCCACAAACAGCGCAACGGCGGTTGTTAACCTATGGTACTTCGCCTATTTGACCATCAATAAGTGTAATGTGTTTTTAGATGGTATGGCCGCAGGTGGTACTACGGTTGTGGGGGCTGAGGCCGCAGCTAAATACATTGCTGAAGCTAAATTGATCAGAGGTCTGAGCTATTACAGCCTTCTTCAATACTACGCTCGTCCTTACATCGATGGCAACGGTAGTAAGCCTGGTCTTCCACTACGTCTGAGCGGAATTAAAGGCGTTGGTCAATCGAATCTGGCCAGAAGCACGGTTGCGGAAGTGTATACGCAAGTGTTGAAAGACCTGAATGAAGCGGAAGCTGACCTGCCGCTGAAGTACACGACAGACACCGATAACACAACTCGTGCACACAAAAACACGGCAATTGCCTTGAAGACTCGTGTTTACTTAAGCATGCAGAACTATGCAGCCGTAATTACGGAAGCCAACAAAATGGTTAGTGCATCGGCTCCGTTCAGTGCGCCAACCGGTGTGGCTAACGCCTTGCAGGCTGATATCACCACCGTATTTACAGCGCCTAACTTCACAACCACGGAATCAATCTTCTCCATGCCGATGACTACTACGTCAGGCGATTTTCCGGGAACGCAGAACCAACTGGCATTCTACTATTCACCCAATACGGCGAATGGTGGTGTAGGAAATGGCGAGTATTCCCTGAATCCAAAAGGGATTATTGCCGATACAAGCTGGGGAGCGTCGGATAAAAGACGGGCATTTATCAAGCAGTCGGGTACGGGCGCAAACGCAAAAAGCTGGTTAGTGAAGTACAAGGAGAAAAGCCCTTATACGGATTACGTACCAGTTATTCGCTACTCAGAAGTGTTGCTGAATCTGGCTGAAGCGAAAGTACGTAGCACCAACACGGTCGATGCGCAGGCCGTTGCTTTGCTGAACGCTGTCCGTCGTCGTTCGGATGCTACCAAAACCTATACGACCGCTAGCTTCGCTTCGTCGGCTGATTTGGCAAATGCCATTCTGCTGGAGCGTCGGATTGAGTTCCTGGGCGAAGGTCTTCGGAATAATGACCTGGTGCGGTTGTTACAAACCATTCCGGCGAAAGGTACGGTACCAGCTAAAGCGCCTTCGGAGCCAAACTATATCTGGCCAATATCAGCTTCAGAGCTGGCATTGAATAATCTGGCAACCGACAATTAATCAGTAGCCTACGTAACAAAAAGGTCACCCTTGCTGGGGTGACCTTTTTGTTTTTACTGACAATTGGGCTGTTGATCGGAAACAGCGATAAAAAACAGGGCGTTTAATCCGGCTGCGAACCTCTTTTCTTTTCAGGGGCTAAAGACGTACCTTGTCAGCGAGAAAAAACTCATTTTGTAAGTGCCCAGGAAGTATGGAAAATGAAAATCAAACCATCGAAAGCGATACAAACGCAACAACTGATCCGTTCGACACATCGGTTGTAAAACAAATCAATGTATCCTCCGAAATAGGTACGCTTAAGCGGTTACTCATCCACAGCCCCGACCGGGGGTTGGGTAAAGTCGTTCCTTCAAAAGCACAGGACTGGTTGTTTGAAGACATCGTGCATCTGGATATGATGCGCCGGGATGAGTACGATTATTACGTTAAGATTCTGTTATATTTCCTTGACCCCGATAAAGTAAAAGGGAAAATAGATACCCTGGGTCCAGACTCAGATCGGTCGTTTTACAAGCCGGATCATCCCGCCTATTTCCGGTCGGATCGGGTCGTCGATATCCAGTCGTTGCTGGCTGATATTCTGGCGGATGAAACGATACGTACCCGTCTGATTGCCGCTATTTGCGGTATTGAGCGTACATCATTCCGGACCCAGCAACAGCTCAACCAATACGATTCGCTTGAGTTGGCAAAAATCATGATCTCGGGCTCATTACCCGATCTGACCATGCTGTTTGCTCCTTTACCCAATTTTATTTTCACCCGCGACATTGGTATTGTGATTAACGATCACATTCTGCTCAATAAACCAGCCAAGCTTGCACGTACCCGCGAAGCACTACTGACGCAGTATATTTTCTTTAACCATCCACTATTTGCTGACTATCAGAACAACATTATCGAAATTCCGGATAACCAGCATGCGTTCTTATTGGCCGATTCGGATACGAACCGCGACGTAACGCGCTCAACGCTGGAAGGGGGCGATGTGATGATGATTTCAAAACGGCATTTGCTGATAGGCGTCAGTGAACGAACAACGCTTTATGCCGCCCAACAGGTTATGCGTCTGGTGTTCGGCAAAAATCTTGTCGATAAAGTCACAATCATCAAGATTCCCAAAAAACGGGACTATATGCACATCGACACGATTTTTACGCAGGTAAAACGTAACGTGTGGGTGCTGCTAGGCTCACTCGCCCGAACGGGCGACGAAGTGAAACAGCGCGACGTACTGCATTTCTTCGCGCCTAAAGACCTGGCTGAAGAGTTAAAAATTTTGCAGTTTGTCAAGGGGCAGGAGCAAAAACCCATTGAAATCGAAAACCTCGAAGATTTGCTGGCGGATATCAGCAAAACTGATCTGGGGGCTACTGAGCCAATACAATTTATCTACTCCGGCGATAACGAATTTCCATTTGGTGCGCGAGAGCAGTGGACAGACTCCTGCAATCTGCTGGCGCTGAAAGACGGTGTGGTTGTCGGATACGACCGTAACGAAAAAACAGCAGAAGCCTTCCGCAAAGCTGGTTTCGATGTTGTTCCGGCCGCTAAACTGCTGGACAGGTTCGAGCAGGGTCAATCATCGCCAGAAACCATCAAGAATACGTTTATTATGCTGCCTTCCGCCGAATTGTCGCGGGCGAGAGGAGGTTCGCATTGCATGAGCCTGCCGCTGCTTAGGGAGGAGATATAAACCCATTAGTTACTAAATGAATGGGCATAATAAATGGCGCTGGGTTGAATCCGTAAGCTATGCCAATATCGATGACCGCCAACCGATTAAGGGCTTATTGAGAAAAGAAGAATTAGTAAAGAAGAGTTACGCTTTTAGTCAATCGTTGAACAATTGATTCATCGGTGCTAATTTGCTGACAGTTTCAGTGGTATTGACTTACTGACTAACCAACACGCCGACTACGATGCAATCCCAAGCTACCTCTCGTATTTTAATGATTCGCCCTGTTCAATTCGCCTTCAACGAACAAACAGCCGAATCGAATGCATTTCAGGATGTTGAACTGGCTGCACAACCCAAAGATATAGCTCAGGAAAATGCACAGCGTGAGTTTGATGAAATGGCTCACCAACTGCAGGCACTTGGTGTCGACGTAACGGTTTATGCCGATACGCTGGAAGCCAATACCCCTGATTCCATATTTCCAAATAACTGGGTGTCCTTCCATGCCAGCGGAACGGTTGTGCTGTATCCAATGCAAGCCGAAAACCGCCGGCTCGAACGACGGCAGGATATCATCGATGATCTTGGCAAACGGTTTCACATCGCCCGTGTTGTCGATCTGACGCACTTTGAGCAGGAAGGTAAATTTCTGGAAGGAACCGGCAGTTTAGTGCTTGATCGCATGAGCCGCGTAGCGTTTGCCTGCTTATCGTCCCGCACACATCCCGACGTACTGGCCGAGTTTGCGCGCCAGACAGGTTACCGGATTGTGCCATTCCGGGCTGCCGATGCTACTGGTAAGGCGATTTACCACACCAACGTACTGATGTGTATTACAGACATAATGGCTATCGTGTGTCTGGCGGCAATTACCGATCCTGACGAGCGGCTAATGGTTCGGCAGGAACTGGAGCGGCTGAACAAACGAATCGTTGACATCTCTCTGGAACAAATGGCCAACTTTGCCGGGAATATGTTGATGATCTTGACGAAGAAAGGGGAAAAGTTATTGGTGATGTCGACACGTGCCTTTGAATCGCTTACGCCTAAACAGATCGATATTTTGGATGATTATGCTACGCTTCATCACTTTGATCTGTCAACCATCGAAGGCAATGGTGGCGGTTCGGCTCGCTGTATGATAGCTGAGGTACATTTGCCAAGAAAATAATCTTCTTTTTAGGCTAGGTTAGTCAGCGATTCTCTAGCCTGACTAAAATTTTTAAATTTTTGTTTGCACATACAAATATAAGCTATACCTTTGTTGACATAGTATCGAAATAGAAATTATGACGAAGGGGAATTCCGTAACTGTAGTCGAAGAAGAGAAAACCACAACACGTTTTAATGCTTGTTTACTGTTCTCCGCAAACGCCCTGGCGCGAGCAATTACAGCAATCGGAGACGAGGAATTTGGTCGCTTTGGTTTGTGCTATTCACATGCGTACCTATTGTGTGAAGTAGTATCTCAGCCCGGTATTAGTCCATCGCAATTAAGCGAAACGTTGTATCTGACGCCTTCAACCATAACACGGTTAGTCGAGAAATTAGAGCAGAAACGGTTGGTCCGGCGGGAGTCGGAAGGGAAGAAGACGTTGATTTTCCCAACAGAAGAAGGAGAAGCGCTGCAACCTGCAGTTTCAGAAGCCTGGGATCGGGTTGGAGAACGGTACTCACAAGTGTTGGGAGAGCCTAATGTTTGCCAGCTGACACAGCAGGTATTCAAAGCCGCTCAGGCGCTGGGCGAAGGCATCTAAAAATTTTACCAAAAAAATTGTTTGCACATACAACAGAACGGTAGCTATGAAAACGAATGAAGAAACAGTAGGGTTGATGGTCGGAAATGCAACGGATACGACAAAAGATATTTGCCGCTCGCTCGCTAAAAAAGGCATATCGGCTATTGTTGTTCAAAAAGAAGCAGCCCCTGCCGAGCCCGAAGAGGCACCTCGTCAGTGGTCAGGTCAACCAGGTAAAGATTTATTTTTCAATGGTTGGAAACTGCTTTTTTAATACCTCATCAGCCGTAGTAACAGTAGTCTGGTTTGTAGTAACGGACACTAAAATTGTTTAACAAATGATATTCTTATATCGTTATTCGCCTAAAGTGCTCTAATTGAGCACTTTTTTTTTGCCAGATTTGGGCTGGCTATCTGATCATTAACCAGTAAATCCTGATCTCTTATGAAAACATTGACAATCGCTTTTTCGCTGCTACTCTTGCTATGTCAGATCACCTTTGCGCAGAATGGGATAGTTGGGAATGGTCAGGTAGTGACTCAACAACGTACGGTTAGTAGTTTCAGCAAGTTAGCTGTGCGAGTAGGAATGCGTGTACGGATCATCGCAGGCGATGCTGGTAAAGCTGAGCTGGAGGGCGAAAGCAACGTGCTCACTCACGTAATAACCGACGTAAAAAATGGCGAACTGACGGTGATGCTGTCGGATAAGCAAACCTTCAAACAAACGAAAACGGTAACCGTAACTATTCATGTTGCCAAACTCAGTCAGATTCTGATCAGTACGGGCTGTAGTGTCGAATCGGATCTACCCATACAGAGTGAATCACTAACCACCTCAGTCGAAACAGGCAGCCGTCTGATAACGGCGATCGGTACCCAAAAGCTAAACTTAACCGTGAAAGAAGGGTCACAGGCTACCCTGCGGGGAACTGCTAAAGAAGCAACGGTTCATCTGTCGGGAGCCGGTAAGCTCGAGGCTGATAAACTAACCATTGCACGGGCGACAATTGACCTCAATGGAGCCAGCCGGGCCGATGTCCACGTAACAGAAACGCTATCCGCATCGGCAGATGGTGTCAGTGTACTCAACTATACAGGTAACCCAACGGTCAAATCGCAGGAAGCTACAGGAATGTCCAGAATTAAAAAGCAGGGTTAGGGCGCTACGTATTAGCTCAACAAAAATGGCGACGCCCAAGCGGTCGTCGCCATTCTAAAAACCCACTCTATGAGAAATTATAATAGTTTACCGACTCCCTAATGGGAATACGTAACCAACCGTCAATTGGCTGCGTATGGCTCTACTATCGGTGCTAAATCCATCCTGTGTATCACCGAACGAATACAATCCCCGTCCTTCCAGCGTAACATGGCCGGGTCCGGCTTTCAGGGCGACTCCAATACCGGCTGCTGCGCCAAACCCGAACCGACTGATAGAATCATCAATCGGTACTTTTTTGCCGTTTGCACTCACCCCAGCCAGATAAGAGCCGTAGGGCCCAATATTTATAAAAAACCGATGACCCGCGTAAGTGCCTGTTGATAGTTTAAGTAACAGTGGTACCTCAATCACATCGGCCGCCCCTTTTACCGACACACCCGTAAAATCATCATTCACTTTCAAACCGTAACGCGCATAATTGACCTCCGGTTGAAAGGAAAATGTGCCTGCACCAAAGTTGAATGTCAATCCACCCACATACCCTATATCTGATTTTATCAGCGACTGCTCTTCCGTGAAAAACGTATTCGTAATTCCACCCCGTATTCCAACTCGAACTCCCGACATATTTGCGTCTGCATCCGCACTTTTGGGCCGACTGGTGGCGACTGGCTGTGGGTTATTGTACTCACTAGCCCGACGTGCTGGTGGCGCAGGTGTAGATACGGCTGCTGGTGCAGAAGTTGGGGTAGAGGTCGTTGTTGCTGGTTTCTTCGAAACGCCGTGATACTGATCATAAAGGTCCTGCATCCTGTTTGTGCTGGTAGTCGACATCGGTTGAGTAGCCGTCGTGCTACTGCTTTGCGCAAACGAGCCCCCAACTGCCAAAACAAGCATCATCAATAAAGGACAAAAGGATTTAATCGAATTCATAGTTGGTAAATTAATTATGTAAGATTAGTCGCTAAAATATTAAATCCTCTAACATATCTGAGTGAACGGTTATTTACTTGAGTATACGGCTTAGCCCGTAAACATTTTGGTGGTGACTAAAGTAGATAGAAAGGAAAACAAAAAACGATTCGTATTTACCCACCCCACAACATAACCGTTATGAAAACCAACCACCAGCGTACTGCCTTTATCACGGGTGCCAATAAAGGAATTGGTAAAGAGATTGCCCGGCAACTGGCTCAGCGGGGCTTTGCTGTATTTATCGGCTCACGCGATCTTGCCAAAGGCCGTGAAACGTCTGAAGAGTTGTGCCGACAGGGCTACGAATCCACCTTTATAGAAATCGACGTTAATGATCCGGTTAGTATTCGGACAGCCTGTGGTACGTTTTCGCAAAAAGCTGACCATCTGGACGTATTGATCAACAATGCGGGCATATTGGAGGATCATGGCGAGAACATCCTCAAGCTAAATACGGAGATGCTCGACCGTACGCTGAAATCCAACGTAATTGGCCCGATACTGGTTACCCAGGATTTTATGCAGCATTTGCAGAAAAGCCAGCAGGGTGCACGTATTATTAACGTATCGAGTGGAGCGGCTTCTCTGAAAGACATGAATACGTACGCGCCGGCTTACAGCATTTCAAAAACTGCTCTGAATGCCGTGACCAAACAATTTGCGGGGGCTTTAAAACCGCATAATATTTCCGTTAACTGTGTCGATCCGGGATGGGTACGTACGGACATGGGTGGGCCACATGCCAGTCGGTCTGTTGAAAAAGGGGCCGAAACGATTGTATGGCTGGCTACCGATGCCCCCAATCCGAGACGGGTAAGTTCTGGCACGACAAACAGGAAGTAGACTGGTAATAAGGAAAGCGGATAATATACCGGACAGCATCAACTTTTAAGTGCCTGATTTTGTTATCGAAGCAAAACAGATACTGTTTCGTCTGTTATCTTTGCGGCTTCATTTAGCCGTTACGCTAACTTTTTATTATGTTATCCATCAGTAATTTACAAGCCTTTATTGGCGATAAGCAGATATTGAAAGGTCTTGACCTGGAGGTTAATGCTGGTGAAGTTCATGCTATTATGGGTCCTAACGGGGCTGGTAAGAGCACACTGGCATCAGTACTGGCTGGTCGGGAAGACTACGACGTAACGGGTGGCAGCGTTTTATTCGAAGGTCGCGACCTTCTGGAAATGGCGCCCGAAGAACGGGCCGCTGAAGGAATTTTTCTGGCGTTTCAGTATCCGGTCGAGATTCCGGGGGTCAGCACAACCAACTTTTTGAAAACCGCTCTTAATGAAATCAGAAAGCACCGTGGGCAGGACCCGCTCGATGCTGTGCAATTTCTGAAGTTGATGAAAGAGAAAATGAAACTCGTTAACATCGACCAGTCTTTGCTGAGCCGCTCGCTGAACGAGGGCTTTTCGGGTGGAGAAAAAAAGCGGAACGAAATATTTCAGATGGCTATGCTTGAACCTAAGCTGGCTATTCTGGACGAGACCGATTCGGGCCTGGATATCGATGCATTACGTATTGTTGCCGATGGTGTAAATAAGCTGCGTTCGCCAGAACGGGCTACTATTGTTGTAACGCACTACCAGCGGCTGCTCGATTACATCGTGCCCGATTATGTACACGTATTGTATCAGGGACGTATCGTAAAATCAGGACCGAAAGAACTGGCCCTCGAACTGGAAGAAAAAGGGTACGACTGGATCAGAGCCGAAGCCGTCTAATTTCAATGATAAATGATGAATGATAAATGATTTCAAAGCAGATCATCCATCATTTATCATTCAATCATTCATCATGAACAAAATGACTCCATCTTACGCATCATATAGCGATTTTAAAAACCAGTTGCTGGCAGCTTTCCGCGATAACGAAGAGCGGATGAACGGCGAGCGCAAAGCTCCGTTGCATCAACTCCGTCGGGCTGCTTTAAAACAATTTGACCTGTTAGGCTTTCCAACCATCCGGCACGAAGAATGGAAATATTCTAGTGTTAATGGGATATTGAAAGAGTCGTTTGATCTTGACGAAACGACTACGTTAACGACCGAAGATCTGGCTCCTTTGGAGATACCAAATCTCGACGGGAACATTCTGTATTTTGTGAATGGCCGGTACCATGCCGAGTTATCCCGGATTGTTAGTCCTGCTGATCAGGTGCAGATCACAAGTTTTGCGGAAGCAATCAAAGCTGATTCTGAGTTTATTGGCGCGCACTTCGCGCATTATGCCGATTACCAGGAGAATGCATTCACGGCCCTCAATACAGCTTTTGCCAACGACGGTGTCGTTGTTCGGGTGCCTACTAATACAGTGGTTGAGCAGCCGATAATACTCCGGTTTATTACCGATGCTCGCCAGAAAAATATTTCGTCGCAACCTCGCAACCTCATCATCGTTGGCAAAAACGCCGAAGTTATGATGGCCGAATCGTATCGGACGCTGGGCGAACAGGCAAGTTTCGTGAATGTTGTAACGGAAATTGTGCTTGAGCGCGATGCCCGAATGCAGTACTACAAAGTGCAGAACGAAACCGAGAAAGCGTATCATATTGGCACAACTCAGGTTAATCAGGCCGATAACAGCCATTTTTATTCGGCTACCGTCACACTTAACGGTAACTTCGTTCGTAACAATCTGAATATTGTGCTGAATGGTCAGCATGCTGAAGCCTTTATGTATGGTTTGTACATGCCTAACGGCCGTCAGCATGTGGATAACCATACGCTGGTCGATCATGCTATGCCGAACTCGTACAGCAACGAATTATATAAAGGCATTCTGGATGATAACAGCACGGGCGTATTTAATGGCAAGATCTTCGTTCGTCCTGATGCACAAAAAACCAATGCTTACCAGTCGTGTAAGAACGTAGTGCTGTCGCCCGGTGCATCGATGAACACAAAACCTCAGCTTGAAATTTTTGCTGACGACGTAAAATGTTCACACGGGACAACGACAGGCAAGCTCAATGATGAAGCCTTGTTCTACATGCGCTCACGAGGGATTCCGAAGGATGAAGCCCGAACATTATTACTCTACGCTTTCTCGCAGGACGTACTCAGTCAAATTAAAATCCAGCCGATACGCGAATACCTCGAACGAGTTGTGACCGAGAAGTTGACGAAGTAGTCTTAGGGAATAAATACTGGTTAATGAGAAATGGATAATGCCTTACTAATAGTCATTATCCATTTTTTATTGTCCCCAATTCCATCCCATCTATGCGTTCATTGCTGTTACTTCTAGTTTTTTTTCAACTCTCAGGGGCTGCTTCTGGCCAGGCACTGAATTTTGAATTTGAGGGGATTCATTAACTCTTCCGTTTATCACCGATAGTTTGAGGGGAATTTCTGGGTTGGATATTATTCCATCCTCCGGCGAGTGGCATCTGGTTAGTGATCGGGGCTGGCATTTCGTCTTTTCGAACATCCATAAAACTCAGGACCTGATCGACGGTTCGCACCTCAAACTGGCTCAGAAAACGCCTTTCTGGTTTGAGAGCGTTCGGTACTACTCATTGACCGCTATGTATTTCTGGACCGATGAGCACGAATTTGTTACGTCGTTGCTTTACGGGAAATCTGTTGGTGACACTGTCAACAAAGTGCTTTTAAAAATGCCTTTACCCGGCCCGAATAAGGGGCTTGAGGCCATAGCCGTAACACCCGCCAATACGTTGTGGATTGCGCCAGAAGCAGGCTGGGAAGGTGAAACACGGATAAATCAAGATACAGTTACGTTCTATCGTTATCCGGTCCCTACCGCAGTTGATCCTGTCGTTGAGCGATTTGCTTACCCCATGAACCGTTGCTCGTTTGCGCAGAGCGAGGAGCGATTAGGCGGGATTTCGGAAATTCTGGCGATAGACGATACACGTGTGCTGGTTCTTGAACGATGCTATGACGCCAGCCAAAAGCGCGTTACGGCCAATCTGTACGTCGCAACGCCGAATGAACAGACGCATACGTTTACAAAAGAGCTGGCTTTTGATTTCGGGCGGCAGTTTCCGGGGATCGTCTGTAACCTGGAAGCGATGGCCTGGGCAGATGAACAAAAGCAAACCCTCGTGTTAATTGCCGACGACAACTTCCGCCAGAATCAAACATTACGTAATCAGGTAATTGTTCTGCATCGGCAATAAGTACGAACCTTATCACCCTTTCTTTACGTTTTATTAATGACTTTTCAGTCAGCCTTATCGTTATTTGCCCTCTTTTCAGTACGAATACAACATGCAATCAGCCATAGAAACTCCCCTCGATATTCAGAAAATTCGCCGTGACTTTCCTATTCTCGATCAGGAAGTGAACGGTCGGCCGTTAGTGTATTTCGACAATGCAGCTACCAATCAAAAACCGTTGCCTGTCATTAATGCACTAACTCGTTATTACGAAGGGTATAATGCCAATATTCACCGGGGTATTCACCATCTGGCCGAGCAGGCAACGGCTGCTTTTGAAGCTTCCCGGCGCGCCATCCAGGCATTCCTGAACGCAAAGCATTGGCAGGAAATTATTTTTACCTATGGCACTACTGATGGCATCAATCTGGTTGCGCAAACCTACGGACGCCGGTTTCTGAAAGAAGGCGATGAGATTATCATCTCCACGATGGAACACCATTCCAATATTGTTCCCTGGCAGATGCTTTGTGAAGAAAAAGGATGTGTGCTGAAGGTGATTCCTGTAGACGATAATGGCGAGCTTATTCTCGAAGAATACGAGAAGATGTTGTCTGAACGTACCAAATTCGTTTCGTGCGTGCACGTATCAAATTCTCTGGGCACGATTAATCCGGTTAAGACAATTATAGACAAAGCGCATGAAGTAGGGGCAGTGGTGCTAATCGATGGCGCACAGGCCAGTTCACATCTTGAGCTTGACGTTCAGGCGCTTGATGCTGATTTTTATGTGCTTTCGGCGCACAAACTCTATGGCCCTACGGGGATGGGCGTTCTCTATGGCAAGAAAGATATTCTGGATGCCATGCCGCCTTATCGGGGTGGTGGAGAAATGATCAAGGAAGTTACGTTCGCTAAAACAACGTATAACGATCTGCCCTACAAATTTGAAGCTGGTACGCCTAACATCGCTGACGTAGTGGCCGTTAAAACGGCGCTCGAATACATGGATAGTTTAGGCAAAGAGCACATAGCCGCCCACGAAAACGATTTGCTTTGGTATGCAACGGAGCAACTCAATGAACTGGAAGGATTACGAATTATTGGCCAGGCCAAGCATAAAATTGGGGTGATTTCATTTGTTATGGATGGAATTCATCATCAGGATACAGGCGTAATACTGGATCAACAGGGTATTGCTGTTCGTACCGGACATCACTGCACGATGCCACTTATGCAACGCTTTGGCATTGCCGGAACTACGCGGGCGTCGTTTGCGGTTTACAATACCAGAGACGAGATTGACCGGCTCGTGCAGGGCTTACGCCGTGTTCAAAAAATGATGCTGTAAGTAGATGACAATCAACGAAAAGCAGGACGAGATTATCGAAGAATTCGACTTGTTCGAGGACCAACTCGACAAGACGCAATACATTATTGATTTAGGTAAAAAGCTACCGCCGATGCCTGAATCGAAAAAAACGGATGCAAATCGGATTATGGGCTGCCAATCCAAGGTGTGGGTTGATGCTGAATTCAAGGACGATAAGCTGTATTTTTACGGAGATAGCGAACAGACTGCTCAAATTTCAAAGGGGCTGGTTGGTTTGCTGATTCGCGTTTTATCGGGTGAAAAGCCCGAAGATATTGCCAATGCCGATCTGTATTTTATTCCCCGTGTTGGCATGGGCAACCTTATTACGTCGCTGCGGGCTGGTGGGCTTGCCTCGATGATTGAACGGATGAAAGCCTACGGCCGAATGTATGCCGTGTCAGAAAAAAGTCATTAATTAGTTAAAACAATGACAGACGAAGAACTGAAAGAACAAGTCGTATTGGCCCTCAAAGGCGTTTATGACCCTGAAATTCCGGTAGATGTTTATGAGCTTGGCCTGATTTACGACATCAAAATATTCCCGGTAAATAACGTATATATTTTGATGACGCTCACTTCGCCTTCGTGCCCATCAGCCGGTTCCATTCCGGCCGAAATCGAGGAGAAAGTTCGGGCGATTGAAGGCGTCAACGACGTAAGCGTCGAGTTAACGTTCGACCCACCGTATTCGACCGAATTAATGTCGGAAGTTGCTAAATTAGAACTTGGATTTATGTAAAAAAACAAGTCGTCAGGTAAGAGAAAACGGTGGTTGACTGAAGCTCTGACGGCAATTGACTAATGGCTAACTACTAAAACTATGTATCCTCCTCATTTGCTTATCCCGATGCGGGAAGACCTGACAAGTGTCGGGTTTGAAGAATTAACCACAGCCGACGACGTGGTCAACACCATGGAAAATGCTGAAGGCACGATGCTTGTTGTTGTCAATTCGGTATGTGGCTGTGCTGCGGGCGCGGCTCGTCCGGGTGTGAAAGCGGCTTTAGCGGCCAGTCCAGTAAAACCGGATAAGATGGTAAGTGTGTTTGCGGGTGGCGATTTGGAAGCAACGGCTAAAATGCGTGAATATCTGCTGCCATATCCACCTTCATCGCCTTCTATCGCTATTTTTAAAGATGGCGAGTTGGTCCATTTCATCGAGCGGCACCATATTGAAGGTCGGTCGGCGCAAATGATCGCTCAGCATCTTGAAATGGCGCTGGAAGAGTTTTGCACACCTGCAAACGCCTAGTTACTTAAAAATAGCAATCCCGGTCAGCTACAAATTTTATATTCTTAGCTGACCGGGATTGCTATTTTTAAGTAACTGCGAATAGTTTGGCTAGCAGACGTGATAGCGGCAGCAAACAAATAACCAGCAGTGCTAGCGGAAACGACGCGAAAGCAGCTACCCAAGCTGCATTCATTACAATAAGCGATAGTACTCCCGCCTTCACTGCCAGGCCAATATTTCGTCCGATGGGTTCCTTTACGGCTCGCCAGAGCGGTGGAAAGATAAAGTATCCGAACAAAAAGAGGAATGGAAACGCTGTTCCTAATTGATGCTGGCGTTGGGCTAAAGCGGCTACACAGCCGATAACAAGTGCATAAAGCAGTCCGGCAGTACGTAACGTTGTAGCACTGCCGCCGTGAACTTCACCCCGGCTAATCATAGTGATTGCCCCAATGTAAATAATAGGTATTACGCCAATCCACACCCAGGGCAAAACTTGCTCGGGCAAAATACTAACTCCCAACAGCAGATTTAAGCCACGGCATAAGCCCATATTTATGGGGCCAAGCCAGTTATGGTGTTTTCCGAATCGGTCATAAACAAGAGAAGCGACAGCAATACCAACCGCCAGTAACCCCGCTGTTTGGTTGACAATAAAGGATAACAAAATTCCTGTCGCTAAAAGAATTGACCCTAAGAGGGTAGCTATAGTTTTGCTAACAATTCCGCTCGGAATAGGCCGCTCCGGTCTTTCAATGGCATCTAATTCGGCGTCGAACACATCATTGAACACGACTCCACCACCATACAGACAGACTGTAGCAAGAGAAAGCCAGCCAATTGGAGCTGCTGCTGGATTAGGACTTAAAAAATAGCCTGAGATAGCCATACCCGCCAGAACATCGGCCACCGCCGTAACAAGGTTAGCTGGACGAGTGAGGGAGAGGAGCGCTTTTAACATAATGGGCAAAATACTTGTTTCTGCTTAAGCGTGTCTGATTGGCGAGTTACTGAAATAGGAATTTCTATAACAAGTGATCGATAGGCCAGCTGGTACGGTAACGTAGTTTCTCTTTGCTAAGATAGCTACTTTCATCAAGGTGTTTATGTCCCTATTTGAATGTTTTCTAGAACTATTATTGGTTTTATTATAAATTAGGCTATAAATTTGGTCCCTCGAGTACAATATTTAGAAAAACTCTCTATCTTGACATGCTACTTTTATGTCTATAATCAGTCTAACTGATCATATGTAAATTGTAAACGCAACAGTTATGAGGCACCGATACTCAATATTATTTTTCCCGCTTCATGTAATTGTTGATTTCATCAGCCTTAATACAGCGTTTGTTGGTGCCTTTTGGCTTAAGTTTCAGAGGCTGGATGGCGTAGCGTCATCGCCATATTCCTCGTTTTGGTTATTATTTAATCTGATTTGGCTTATTGAGATTTTACTCTTTAAGCCATATACATTTCCCCGTCAATTATTTAAGGCCGATCATCTACTCAAAAAATTGTTAACCCTAACTGCAGTTCATATAGCAGTGATAGCAATTTATTGGGTGGCAATCAGGGGTTATTATTATTCCCGGGAGCATGTTTTAATAACCTATACCTTGTTTTTAGGTTTAGGGTCAATGTTCAGATTAGGGGGATTGGTGTTCTTAAGAGAATACCGGGCTCGAGGGTATAATAACCGACGTTACGCTATTGCTGGTTATGGTAAGCTAGCCGCTTCAATATATAGTTTTTATGAGGCTCATCCAGAGATGGGGTTTCGCTTCTGTGGCTACTTTGACGATCCTACCGTAGAGAACAAGACCCAACTTACGGGAACGTATAGTGAATTTTTAGACTATGCTCAACGAGAAAGTATCGATTGTGTTTATTGTTGCCTAACTTATATGGACAATGACCGGTTGAAAACCATTGTCGATAATGCGGAAGCTGGTAATTATCAGGTAAAGATATTAGTTGATTTTAGAGGATTTCTGGCTCGCGGGGCCTCAGTTGAGTATCATGACTTCTTACCGGTACTGAATTTATCTCCCGGTATACTCAACGATTTCAGGGTCAATGTACTGAAACGCTCATTCGACGTTCTTTTTTCAGTGACCGCTCTTGGGGTGGGTATGCCTATATTCCTGTTATTGGCGACTATTACACGGCTTACTTCAAGAGGGCCAACATTTTACGCACAGGAACGTATCGGACGTGGGGGTAGACCCTTTAAAATCTACAAATTCCGTAGTATGTACGTAGATGCGGAAAAGTCTGGTCCCGTTTTATCGGGTGGATTACTCGATAGCCGAATTACGCCCTGGGGACGATTTATGCGCCAAACCCGACTCGATGAAATCCCACAGTTCTACAATGTGTTAATAGGCGACATGTCGGTAGTAGGTCCTCGGCCGGAACGACAGTACTTTATTGATCAGATCGTACAGATTGCTCCTGAATATCGTTCTCTACTGGAAGTGAAACCGGGTATTACGTCGATTGGGCAAATTAAATATGGGTACGCAGCCAGTGTGGAGGAAATGGTTCAACGGCTGCGTTATGACTTGATTTACCCAAAACGACGCTCATTCATTTTCGATATGTGGATTATTGCCCAGACACTTCGGGTTATGGCCCAGGGACGTGGTAAATAATCGATTAATTTTTGAATGCAGCTTGCCTTAATTTATAGCGCCACTCAATAAGTTTATTGACTTTCATGTTATTTTAACGAATGGCTCAATAGCTGCTATTGAGCAATTCTTATTTTTGTGGAAGTTGGATTGTGTGAAAAGTGCGAAATAGGCGCGTTGAATGTTTAGAATACCTAAAATCTGGAGTTGGCTTAGCGTTATACTTATAGGACTTGTTGCGTCATGTGGGCAGAATTCTGATACCCGGCTGGCGCAGAAAATGCAGAACTGTGCTCAAGATCAAGTACTTGATGCCAAGCAGCAGACAGCCATCCGAAAACAAATCAAAGCGGATGAAAAAACGCAAAAGATTGAAGACATCTTTCGTCAGAAAGTACGTAGTGGCCTGAATGGTAATGTACTGATTGCCCAGAAAGGACTGGTTCTTTATAAGAAATGCTTTGGTTTAGGGCATTTCGAACGGAGCGAACGGGATACCCTCGTTGATGATTCCAAATTCCAGTTGGCTTCACTCTCCAAGACGTTTACTGCAGTGGGCACCTTGAAGCTTATAGAAGCCGGAAAACTGAATTTTGAAGATACCATTCAGAAATTTTATCCCGATTTTCCTTATCATGGTATTAGCATTCGAGAGCTGCTAAGTCATCGGAGTGGCTTGCCTAATTATCAATACGCCTTTGATGATAGTATGAAGGTGAATTTCTACAAAAAAGAAAAGCCGTACCCCACTAATTCAACAATCATGCATTGGTTTGCTACTGTCAAACCAACTCCCCAACGGTATAATATCCCGGGCCGGGGGTTCAGTTACAGCAATACAAATTACATGGTACTGGCCTCGATCATTGAAAAAGTAACGGGGCAAACGTATGAAGCCTATATCCATAAGAATATTTTCGAGCCGTTGGGTATGCATCACACGTTTGTGGCAACCACCAAAAATGATTCTATTAACTATCATCGAACAGCGGGCTATCAGTGGAATCGACGTATTCCAAAGGATTATTACGACGATGTAGTTGGGGATAAGGGAATTTACTCGACAACAGGCGATCTGTTTCGCTGGTACCGAGCCTTGAATGGAGACTGCCTGTTGCAGAAGAAAAACCTTGCGGAAGCATTTGTACCGCGCAGTTTTGAGCGGAAAGGCACAAAAAATTATGGGTACGGCTTCCGGATGATGCTCAACGATTCGAACCAGCCCGAATACATTTATCACTCCGGATGGTGGAAAGGCTATAATACCATGTTCTGGTTCAGCCCTAAAGATGAATTCGTTATCATTATTCTTGGCAATCGCTACAACACAACGGTTTATCAGATCAAAGAGTTACTGGAAGTGCTGCACGGTGGCTCAAACAACAAAATGTCTGCTGACGAAGGCGACGTAGAGATATGAGTATAGTCGATCCAGTAGTCGGCTTTTTGTAGTGTATACTTCTCACAATGTTACGTCTTCATGCGCCCTTTACTCGTTGCTATGCTTCTTGCCGCTGTCCCTTTTCAAACTGCTTTATCGCAGGAAGTTATTAAGCTCTGGCCTGATAATGCCATTCCCAATGCCATTCCCAATGCACAGATAACCGAAAAGTCGGAAACGGATGCCAATGGTATTTTGCGTATTAGCAATGTCTCGGTTCCTACTTTAACGGCTTATATACCTCCGAAAGGAAAAATGACTGGTGCTGCCGTTATGATTTGTCCGGGGGGCGGGTATGGGATACTGGCAGCAAGCCACGAAGGTAGTGACGTAGCACGCTGGTTTAATGAGATAGGCGTGGCCGCTTTTGTGCTGAAATACCGCTTACCTATGCCCGAAATAATGACTAATCAGCAGGAAGTACCGCTGATGGATGCTATGCAGGGCATGACAATCATTCGGCAGAAAGCGGCTCAGTATGGGATCAACCCTGATAAAATCGGCGTCATGGGCTTTTCGGCAGGGGGGCACCTTGCCGCTACGCTTGCTACTCATTATCACAGAGGGCCAAAAGCCAGCGAAATGGCAAAGCCTAATTTTGCTATTCTCCTTTATCCAGTTGTCACCTTTGGCGAAAAGGCGCACACAGGCTCACGTGATAAACTGTTGGGTAAATTAAATACGTCTCCGGAATTGATAGCCTACTATTCAAATGAGCTACAGGTAAGCAGCCAGACCCCGCCTTCATTTCTGGTTCATTCGGAAGACGATAAATCCGTTCCGGTTGAAAACAGCATCAATTACTATCTGGCTTGTCTAAAAAATGGCGTACCCGCCGAAATGCATCTGTACCCGACTGGTGGACACGGCTATGGAATGAGAACCGCCAAATTTGGCTCCCTCAATACGTGGCCAGATGTTTGTAAAGCATGGTTGACGGCTTTAATCGCACCAAAACCGTAGTTTAGACTCGCAGGAACGTATTCTTTTTGTAGAGAAAATATAGAAAGGCCCACTTTACGGCTAAAAAGGCAATTACTGCGCCCACTGCTTGAACCGGCTCATTGAATAAATGCAGTAGACCACTAAAAAGGAAGTGAGTTGTGTATTCAAAATCAATGAACCGCTCCGCGAGGTAGATCAGGATGGAGTTCATACCAATAATGACGAAGAAAAACGTCCAGCCTCGAACGTTCTGCATATCGATGATCCAGTAAAACAAACTCAGTATCAATAGGCTCCACCCGCCTGCAACCAAGACAAACGAACTGGTCCAGAGGTTTTTGTTGATAGGAAAAGCCAGATTCCATAGCCACCCTAAAGCCACGCAGGCCACCCCCGCAATAACAAGCTGCTGGAGTTTACGGCTATCGCGGACGCCATGCTGGCGTAAAATTGATCCGGCAAAAACGCCCAGTAATCCTGTTCCAATGGCCGGTAATGTTGAGAGTAAACCTTCTGGATCATGAACAACTTTATAAAGCCGGCCAGGCATAAACAGCCGGTCAACGTAACCCACTAAACTTCCTTCCATGGTCAGGTTACCGGCACCGTAACCTGGTACAGGAACAAGCATCAACAAGGCCCAATAGCCGAGCAGAATACCCGCGAAAATACCGTAACGAATACGTTCGTTTTGAACATACAAGTAGATCAATTGGGCAAACATCCCGGCCAGACCAATACGGCCTAATACGCTACCGAAGCGCATTTCAGCGATCGACTTTACAAATAATCCGTTGTTGTAAACAATGCCGAGCAACACCAGAATCAGCCCTCTGGTTATTACTTTTCGAGCAAGTAAAGCTCGGCTGTCACCTTTTGCCAGGCGGCTCCCAAGTGAATAAGGCGTCGAAACCCCTGCCAGAAAAAGAAATAAAGGGAAAATACAATCGTAAGGTCGAAAGCCGTTCCAGTCGACATGGGTAAACTGATCAGCCATGAAAATGGCCCATGCCCAGCCTGTCGTTTTGGCCAGCGCATGAAAAATTTCTTCTCCGCCCATAATCCAGAACATATCGAAACCCCGTAACGTATCGAGCGATAAAAGACGACGTACTGGAGCTGGTTGAGCCAGGGCAGGTTCCTGTACCGAAGAAGTAGATGGTTGCATAAATCGACGAATCGAGGGATTAGACAATGATATGCAAAAAACACAACCCATCAAACCGCAAGGGAATGATAGAGTTGTGTTTTGAGAAATTTGATACGTATTGCCTAAAAAGCGACAGTAGGGCTAATTAATTATCGTTTAAAATCAACGGTACGTTGCCACGACCGCCCATAATTACGATTTTAGCATTGGGAGATGCCGCTAACTCACGCTGTGCTTTGATCTGCTCGTATTGCAGCTGCTTGTCGCTCAATCCGGTAGACAGAATTTTTTGGTAGTCAGCAATGCCTTGCGCTTCTACCCGCTTTCGTTCGGCTTCCTGGCGTTCTTTTTGCAGGACAAACTGCATTTTTTGAGCATCCTGCTCAGCGTTTATTTTTGATTCGATGGTTTTTTTGACGGATGCAGGGAGGTCAATATTTCGAATCAACAGCTGCTCAAGGGACAGTCCTCTTTTTCTGAAATCAGCTTCTATTGACTTGTAGATCCTCCCCTGAAACTCATCTCGTCGGGTCGAATACAAGGCTACCGCATCGTAATAAACCGCATTGTCGCGAATACGGGTACGCGTAATGGGCCTGACAATTTTATCCATGTAATCCGGGCCGATTTCACGGTAAATTCTAGGCGCATCGGCCGACACCACACGGTACAAAACAGTTAGGTCAATCACCACTTCCAGTCCGTCGGCCGTCAGCACCCGAATAGCATCGTCGCCTTCCCGCTGTCCTTCATCATGAGCAGCCGACATGGTATAGTTTTGGGTTTTTATGTCGAACTCGGTTACGTTAGCTAACGGGTTAACCAGATTTAAGCCGGAGTTCAACGTACGGTCGCTGACATTCCCAAACAGCGAAATAACACCCACCTGACCGGCATCGATCTGTCGAACGCTGGCTGTTAACGCACCGATAATCAGCAAAACGAGTCCAATTACTTTAAGTGGTCTGGAGTAGCGCGAAAACGTCAGTGCTGGTGTATTGATCGTAAATCCAGCAATGAGCAGCAGAAAACCAATAACAAGAAAAAACATAGCTTAGGTGTAGTTATTAAGACCAGTATTGATCAGAATACACCGTAAACCTACGTGATAATCAAGTAGTAAAGAAGCAAGCTGGGAGGAACGGACACCGGGTTTGCCGGTCGGTTATGCAGACGGATGACAGATAATTACAGGCATAAAAAAAAGCATCCGGTAAACGACCCGATGCTTTTTTCAACAACACTATTAACCCTTCAATAGATTAGCGTGAAGTTTTTTTCTTGTCTTTAGCGGCTGGAGCTGCTGGAGCGGCAGCTGTTTCGGCCTCCTTATGCGCCGTTACTTCTCCTTTCAGATACAGCACTACGTTGCCATTTTCGGCATTACTGGTTACCGTAACCGTTTTGGTGAATTGGCCCATGGCTGCAGCATTATAAGTAGCCGAAATCGTACCAGTTTTCCCTGGGAGTACAGGCTCACGTGAGAAGGTAGGCTTCGTGCAACCGCAGGAAGCTTGCGCGTCATTAATAACAACGGGGTCAGTACCCGTATTTTTGAATTCGAATACGTGGGTTACTGGTTTGCCTTGCTCTATTTTGCCAAAATCATGCGTTTCTTTGGCAAATTTCATCACTCCCTTTTGTGCATAGCTACTTGCGACAAACACAAACAGAGCTACGAATAGTGAAAATGCTTTTTTCATCGGACGAAACGGAATTATAGTTTGATTGTTAAAATGCTAATACGTGTCAAAGATAACCAGCACTTATAAGAGAAATTGGTATTCTATCAACAAAGAAACTCAAAAAATCGTTTTTTTGAAAGCTGACTCGTTTTATCTTACTTTTACTTTCGCTTGGTAATTGTTGTAACCGATACCAGCTACTTCATCAATAAATAAAATGTTTGACGATTTCAACCCGTAGCTCTGTTGTGATAGCAAACGAACAACTTCCCTCGACTGATATTTTAAGTCGTGAAAAAATCCTATCTGACTATCGATTGGCTTGCGAAAGCCGACAGGTTAGTTTGTTCGGTCGGCGCGATGTGATGGGAGGACGGGCTAAATTTGGTATTTTCGGGGATGGTAAAGAATTGGCGCAACTGGCAGCAGCCCAAGTATTCGAGCGGGGCGATTTTCGTTCAGGCTACTATCGGGATCAAACGTTTGTCGCTGCTTTAGGCGAACTGAGCTGGCAGGAATTTTTTGCTCAATTGTATGCCCATACCGATCTGGCAGCCGATCCGAATACGGGTGGCCGCTCGATGAATGGGCACTACGCTACCCGCTGGCTCGATGAGCAGGGATTGTGGCGAAACCAAACCGAACTCTATAATTCAGTCTGTGATATTTCTCCGACCGCCGGGCAGATTCCTCGCTCAATTGGTCTGGCCTATGCCTCTAAATTGTTTCGGAACAATCCTGGTCTGAGTTCACTGACCAATTTTTCGCACAATGGCAACGAAATTGTATTCGCTACCATTGGCGATGCTTCGACCTCACAGGGCATGTTCTGGGAGACGATGAATGCCGCAGGTGTTCTGCAGGTACCTCTATTGATGTCTATCTGGGACGATGGCTACGGCATATCAGTACCGGTTGAATATCAAACGGTGAAGGGCAGCATATCGAAGGCGCTGGCCGGTTTTCAGCGCGATTCAGACGATAAGGGACTGGAAATCTTTACCGTAAAAGGCTGGGATTACGTAGCGCTGCTGGAAACATATCAGCAGGCCGCTGCGATCTGTCGGCAGGAGCATGTACCGGTTCTGGTTCATGTTCAGGAATTAACGCAGCCTCAGGGTCACTCATCGTCCGGATCGCACGAGCGGTATAAGTCGAGAGAGCGACTGGCGTGGGAGGCTGAACATGATTGTAATCGGATTTTTCGGCTCTGGATTCTTGAAAATGGCTATGCTACAAACGAAGAGCTGGAAACCATTGAAGCAGAAGCGAAAGAGACCGCTAAGAAAGCCCGGCTTGATGCCTGGAATGCGTTTCAGGAGTCGATGAAAGGTGATTTCGATCAGGCACTCGACTTGATCCAGCAGGCTGCCCGCCACAACGCTAAAGCTACGGAACTGATGGCCGTGCGCGAAGAACTGCGCAAGACATTTTCACCGTTACGTCGGGATGCTGTAGCGGCTGTACGAAAGGCGCTCCGTATTCTACGAAACGACTCAGGGGCAGTCCGGCAGCAGTTGCGGGCATGGCTGGGCCGGACGAACGCCGAAAATGAAGAGCGGTTCAATTCCCATCTCTACAGTGAATCACCCGATTCACCAATGTTAATCGAAGGAATAGCTCCGGAGTACACAGACGGGAGTTTGGTGCTCGACGGCTATCAGTTACTCCAGCATTATTTCGATAATCTGTTTGCCCGCGATCCGCGCGTAGTAGCGCTGGGCGAAGATGTTGGCAAGATTGGCGATGTCAACCAGGGCTTTGCTGGATTACAGGAAAAATACGGTGAGATACGTATTACAGATACCGGCATTCGCGAAACCACCATCATCGGTCAGGGAATTGGGCTGGCCATGAGGGGCTTACGACCGATTGTTGAAATTCAGTATTTCGATTATGTGTATTACACGCTGGCTACGCTAACAGACGATTTAGCTACGTTGCTGTATCGAACGAAAGGTGGTCAGAAGGCGCCGGTTATTATCCGAACACGCGGCCATCGGCTCGAAGGTATCTGGCATTCGGGTTCGCCGATGGGAGCCATGCTGGGTAGCCTGCGTGGACTACATGTGCTTGTGCCACGTAACATGACGCAGGCGGCTGGGTTTTATAACACACTCATCAAGGGAGACGATCCGGCACTACTGATCGAATCGCTAAATGGTTATCGGCTCAAGGAGGCCCTTCCGGACAATCTGGCTGAATTTTGCGTGCCCCTCGGCGTACCTGAAACATTACGTACCGGTTCCGACGTGACCGTTATTACATATGGCTCAATGTGCCGGATCGTTATGGAGGCTGCCAATCAGTTGGCTCAGATGGGTGTAAATGTAGAAGTGATTGATGTACAGACGTTACTTCCGTTCGATGTGCATCACTCGATCATTGAATCTATCAAAAAAACAAACCGGGTGGTGTTTGCGGATGAAGATGTACCCGGTGGTGCATCGGCGTATATGATGCAGCAGGTAGTAGAAGGGCAGAATGCTTATCGCTATCTGGATTCGCCACCCCGTACTATATCGGCGAAAGCGCATAGGCCGTCGTATGGCTCGGATGGAGATTATTTCTCCAAACCAAACGTTGACGACGTAATAGAGATGATATATGCGCTGATGAGTGAAGCCGAACCCAGCCGTTTCCCCGCTATTTAGGCGAAAGTCAGTACGTTGTGAAAGTCGTATGGGTCAGTCAGTTTATGGCTAAAAATAACGTTCGACTTCTATGGCTGGTGGCTTTTACAACTTATGACTTATTTCAAAGACATACAAACGGGCATCCGCACAACGCTGAAAGGGTTACGACTCACCTTGCGGCATTTACGGAACGCAACCAGGCGCCGGACGCCCGAAGGCATTGCAAGTGAGAATTATTTTGACTTGCAGAATGGTCTGGTTACACTGCAATATCCGCATGAGCAATTACCGATTCCCGATAATGGCCGCTATCGGCTTCGGAATGAGATCGACGATTGTATCGTTTGCGACAAGTGTGCCAAAGTCTGCCCCGTTGATTGCATAACCATCGATGCCATCAAAGCTACTGAAGAAGTGGGGCGGGCATCCGATGGCTCGCCAATTCGGTTGTATGCCGCCAAGTTCGACATCGACATGGCCAAGTGCTGCTACTGCGGCCTGTGTACGGTCGTTTGCCCAACGGAGTGCCTGACTATGGATAAGAAGTTCGATTATAGCGAGTTTGAGCTAGGCGAACTAACGTACCATTTTTCAAATCTGTCGCCAGAGCAGGCCGACGAAAAACGTTCATTATACGAACAGTTTCTGCGCGAAAAAGAAGAAGCCAAAGCCGCTCAACTTGCAGCTAAAGCCGCGCAGCAAGCTCAATCCGTTGAGCCAGTAGCTAAACCGGCTGCGAGTCCTGTCCGGCCAGTTTTCAAACCAACAGCTAAGCCTGTGGCGAAAACACCACCGGCAGAACCGGCGAACTCAGAAGGGTCGTCTATTGAACACCCCCTGACGGACGCTACACCGCAGGAAATGCACCGTATTGCTCAGGGGGAGTAGAAACGACAAAGCGCCCGATATTCAGACCAACGCAAAAGCCAGCCACTCCTCCCACGGACGTACCATCCGAAACGCCACAAGGAGAGAAAATCGTACCGATGGAGGAGCCGCTTGATCCTAAACCGGCTCCCAAACCGCCAGGGTTTAGGCCGACGATGAAGCCAGGTGCTACGTCCGTTCCTCAACCACTCACGGACGTACCGTCTGCCGGTACTGAAGCCAGTCAGGAGCCGAAAACGCCAGTCTCAAGTTCGAAGCCAGCCGGTTTCCGGCCGACGATGAAACCGCCGGTAAAGCAGCCAGATGACGATACGCCACCGATAACCGAATCTGCAGACGGGAATAAACCAAAACCGGCTTTCCGACCCACAATGAAGCCACCGGTTTCAAAACCGGAAGCATCACAAACAGATATTTCAGCAACTACAGAGCCTGCTGCACCCAAACCGGCTGCGTTTAAGCCAACGATGAAGCCAGCAAAACCCGCTGAGCCAACATCAACTGAGCCGCCAGGTACAGATGAGCCCGTAACGCCAAAGCCCAAACCAGCGTTTAGGCCGACGATGAAACCAACTGTGGCAGTGGATAAGATTGAGCCAGCAGCTTCAACGCCTGAACGCCAGGATGCATCCACTGATGAGAAAGTGGAAAAAGCAGAGCCGCCTGTGGCCGAATCACCAAAGCCGAAGCCAGCGTTTCGCCCAACGATGAAACCTAAGGCAAAACCAGATGATGAACCGTCTGCATAACCAAAAAAAGCCTATTCCGTGATCCAAATTGCTTTCTATATCTTTTCGGCACTTACGCTGTTTGGCGCTTTGGCGGTTTTACTGACACGTAACATACTTTACGCAGCTTTTTTTTGTTACTGACCTTGCTGGGCGTAGCCGGATTGTTTGTATTGGCTAGCGCTGATTTCCTGGCTATTGCTCAGATTATGATTTACGTTGGTGGTGTACTTGTGTTAGTGATTTTTGGCGTAATGCTCACTAATAAACCGGAGCAGGGTATCAACAGTCAACAACCCAATCGCATAGCCTCGTCAAACCGCACAAGTTCCAGCTGGTTTGTGGCCATTCTGGTTGCCGGATGCCTCTTTTTTGGGTTGTCTTCATTGATAATACGTGCCAATTTTACATTACTGGATCAACCTGTAGGCTGGCAAAGCACTATAAAAACAATCGGTAAACAATTAATGACCGAATACGTAGTACCTTTTGAGATTGCGGGAATCCTACTCCTGGCCGCATTAGTTGGCGCTACGTATCTGGCGGCTTCACACAGAAAATTATTTCGCCATGCAAGCCGTTGATAGTCATTTATTTCTATTCGTTGGGGCGGCACTTTTCAGTATTGGCCTAGCCGTGGTGATCCTAAAACGACACGCGATTGTGGTGTTGATGGGTATCGAACTGATGCTTAATGCCGTTAATATAAACCTGGTTGCATTCAGCCAATATGACCCCGACCGATTGCAGGGACAAATGCTGGCGCTGTTCGTCATGGTGGTAGCTGCAGCCGAATCAGCCATCGCGCTTGCTATTGTTTTGCAGGTTTATCGGCATTTCCATACCGCTCAGCTAGATGAACTGAACGAGCTGAAACAGTAATTGCATGCGGCTGGCTCCCCTGAAACCTACCACTAACTTTTATGGATGATAGCGACCTTTCTTCAGCATTACTATTCGAACCCATTATCGAAGGTATTCTTACCAATGGATATGGTCTGGTCGATACGTTCCTGACACCTGCTGAAGTAACTGGCTTAGCTACTCGCCTGCATGAACGTCGGGCGGCTGGACAGTTTCGGGCGGCTGGTATCGGAAACCAACAGGTAACCGTTGAAAATACGATTCGGGGCGATGAAATTTTGTGGCTGGAGGAAGCTTCAGCAACACCCGAAGAACGCGCTTTTCTGCAACGTATCAGTACGTTTGTTGACTACGTTAATCAGACCTGTTACCTGGGTTTGCGTGAGTACGAATTTCACTACGCACTGTATCCGGCCGGTACGTTTTACAAGCGGCATCTCGACCGATTCCGGACCGATTCGCGCCGAAAACTTTCTGTCATCTGCTACCTGAATACGGATTGGCAGGAGAGTGAGGGTGGTCAACTGGCCATTTATCTGCCCGGTACCGACGAGGCTTCTGAAAGCCAAGTTATTATCTCGCCAGTAGGAGGGCGGCTGGTATGTTTTGAGAGCGGGCGGCTGGAACACGAGGTCCTTCCGGCTACCTGTGAGCGACTAAGCGTGACGGGCTGGTTAAAAACGGGTTCTATCCCGTTTGTTTCCCTAGGTTAGAATCGGGATATTTGCGGCCAATTCAGACCGTTTCTAAATGCCCATCGACGGTATCCCATTAGTTCCCATGTTAATTGCTATCGTATTGACATTGCCCTTTGCCGGATTTCTGGCGTTGACGATGTCGAATCGTCGGATAGCGGGAGGTCTGGCTGTTTTGCTGACAAGCGTCGGTTTAGCGTTGTCGATAGGGCTGATGATAAATCTTCCTGAACAACCGCTGGCTATTCAGGCTGACTGGGCAACGCTGTCGGGCGTTTCGTTCGGAATGAGCTTCCAGGTCGATATCCTCACGGCATTTATGCTTGTGCTCGTGCATTTTGTGGCACTGCTTGTGCAGATTTATTCGCTTTCATATCTGCACGATGAACCAAAGCTACGTCGATATTTTGCATACCTCCAATTGTTTATCGGGTCGATGCTGGGGATCGTACTAGCCGGGAATCTTCTGGTGATGTACGCTTTCTGGGAGTTGGTTGGGCTGGCGTCTTATCTGCTCATCGGTTTCTATGCCGATAGGCCAGCGGCTAACCGGGCGGCAAAAAAAGCGTTCCTGATGAATCGGGTGGGCGATGCAGGCTTCCTCATTGGTATTTTCCTGACGTACTATTATTTCGATACGCTCGAATTTAGCGTACTAACCGACGCTGATGCCGGATTTATTCCATCCACCCTGCTCGGTTTATGTCTGTTTATGGGTTGTGTCGGGAAGTCAGCGCAATTCCCATTACTTACCTGGTTGCCGGATGCTATGGAAGGCCCGACCCCCGTTTCGGCTTTGCTACATGCCGCTACCATGGTGGCGGCTGGTATCTTTCTGCTTGCCCGGATTCACCCTTTGCTTTCGCCTGATGCGTTAGTGATCATTACGGTAGTGGGCACTACCACTACGCTCTGGGGCGGCTATTCTGCGGTATTTCAAACAGATATCAAGAAGGTGCTTGCTTTCTCTACCGTTTCGCAACTGGGGCTGATGGTGGCTGGTATGGGAACTGGTAACGTAAGCGGAGCACTCTTTCATTTATTGACCCACGCCTTTTTTAAAGCCGGTTTATTTTTGAGTGCAGGGGCAGTCATTCATGCTGTTCATACGCAGAATATGCATCAGATGGGTAATCTGCGGAAAGCTTTGCCTACTACCTTCTGGACATACACCATCTGTGCAGCCTCTTTGTCGGGATTACCGCTTTTCTCCGGATTTTTGTCAAAAGAAGTAATTCTGGGCGGAGCTTTTAACTGGGCCAACGCGCAAAATGATGGGCTTTCCTATCTGTTACCCATCCTTTTAGTCGTCTCTTCTGGCCTGACGGCCTTCTATATGGCCCGACAGTGGCGGTTAGTTTTCTTTGGCGATTATCGTAACGAAACGGTGCCAATCAGTCAGGCGCATGAACCTGACTGGCTTATGCGCGGGCCTGTTGTTGTTCTGGCCGTTTTATCTGTCGGGTTCTGGTTTTCAATAAATCCTGTATCAGCGCATGAAAGCTGGTTTTTTCACTTAATACCAATGGTTGACGAACGTGGGTTTTGGTGGCTGGCACCGCTATCCATCGGGCTGGTTGTGTTGGGTGGCTGGCTTGGTTTTCAATTGAAGGAACCGCATATGGAGCGAAGCTACGTTCGTCTTTCCCTTGAATACGGTTTTTTAGATATACTCTATCAATTCCTCATTCTGAATCCGACGCTTAGACTCGCTACGTTGCTTAACCGCGCCGATCAGCGGATTGTGGATGGGGCGGTCAATAGGGCGGGGGTATCGACCGTCGTACTGGCTTATATCGCTAACGGAATCGATCGGTATGCTATCGATGGCCTGCTCAATGGAACAGTCTGGGTGATTGGACAACTCGGGCGGATTACGCGTTCAATACAAAACGGTCTGGTTCAGTCCTATATTACTGCGGCAGTGATTGGGCTGTTGCTGATAATCTGGTGGTTATTATAACGTCTTCGGCAGCAGCGTGCTGTCGGCAATATAGATAACGATGGCAGTATGCTGTCGGAGACAAGTATGATTCTTTCGCTACTTATTTTTCTGCCTCTGTTTGGTGCCTTGCTGGTGGCGCTGTTACCGGCAAACCTGACAGCGCAGTTACGAAGTATTGCCCTGATCGTTACGTTGGTCGAGGTTTTGCTGGCAGCTGCAGCATACACTGGTTTCGATAAGACGGTGGCGGGCTACCAGTTGCTTGAACAGGCCGACTGGATCACATTGCCACTGGGTAATCTGGGGATTGCTTCGATCCGGTATCTGGTTGGCGTTGATGGAATCAGTCTGCCACTAGTCGTTCTATCGGCGGTGGTCATGCTGATTGGCGTTATCTCGTCATGGAATATGACACATCGGCTTAAAGCCTATTATTCGCTTTATCTGCTCCTGACGGGTACTATTATGGGGTGCTTTCTGGCCCTCGATTTTTTCCTGTTTTTCCTGTTTTTCGAGTTCATGCTCCTGCCAATGTACTTCCTGATTGGTCTGTGGGGCGGTCCTCGGCGGGAGTATGCATCGATTAAATTTTTCCTGTACACTTTACTAGGATCACTGCTGATCCTGCTGGTTATGATTGGGCTATACTTATCCGCTATGGACCCCGTCAGTACAGCGGTGGCGGCTGGTATTGTCGCCGATCCATCAGCCGTAACAAGCGACATCATTGGCAGCCTGCAGACTTATCTTCAGAATGGTCAGTTAAATCCATCGCAGATTGTCCATACGTTCGATATGCGCTATCTGGCAGATGGGGGTAATTATTTACCGGACGCCTTTCTGAATTCATCGGTAGAATCGGCCTTGTTGGGTTTACCTACCCGGATGCTGGCTTTCTGGGCTGTATTCATCGGTTTTGCCATTAAGCTGCCCATTGTACCTGTACATACGTGGCTACCCGATGCACACGTAGAGGCACCTACTCCCGTTTCGGTTGTTTTGGCGGGAGTGTTACTTAAGATTGGTGGTTACGGCTTCCTTCGTATCGCTTGGAACTTCTTTCCGGATGGGGCTACCGAATACGCGCAAACGCTGGGTAGTCTCGGCGTCTTATCTATTGTGTATGGAGGCTTAAATGCGCTGGCACAGGCCGACGTTAAGAAAATGATTGCTTATTCGTCGGTGTCGCATATGGGCTTTGTGCTGCTTGGCGTTGCTTCACTGACGGCTGAAGGCATCAACGGGGCTATTTATCAGATGGTGAGTCATGGCGTTCTCTCATCAATGTTGTTTTTGATTGCTGGCGTGTTGTATGACCGTACCCACGACCGACGTATTGACTCGTACCGGGGTTTGATGCAACCCATGCCGCAATACACTACCCTGACGGCCATTGCCTTTTTTGCGTCGCTCGGCTTACCCGGATTCTCTGGATTTGTCGGCGAACTGTTTACACTAATGGGCAGCTTTCAATCGCCATGGTTACCCGGCTGGCTGACGGCCGTTGCCACGACGGGTATTTTGCTGGCTGCCGCTTACTTTCTCTGGACGCTCCAGCGCATGTTTTTTGGCCCGACCTGGGTACGCCCTTTCGAGTCGCAGTCAGACGTTACATCGGTACTTCCTGATCTGACCATTCGGGAAAAACTAATGCTGGTTCCGCTGGGGATTATGGCGTTAGGATTGGGCTTATTTCCGAACGCAATTTTCAATCTGACCAGTGCTACAGTTGCTCAATGGCTGGTGAAATTTTCGGCAGAATAAGCTAGCGGCCATATTTCCGTCGGCGGGCAAACTGCCAAACGCCCCCCACTAAGCCTACCAGTGCCAACGGACCAAGGAGGTTGAGGACTTGCCAGCCAGTCCGATTCGCATCGACCCGAATTTTGTCCAGCGGCCGTAACGTAACGGTTCGGGTTCTTGCGGAAATAACTCCGTTTGGATCGATCAGGTAATCGATGGCGTTCAGCGCAAAATCTTTATTGGCGAAGGTATTGCGTGTAAATCGATCGTAACCCAGCGGGTAGGGGGTGTTACGTTTGTAATCGACATCATTGACGACTAAATCCCCATCTGAGCAGACCAGAACCCGCGATTCAACCCCATCGCTTCTGAAGCCTGCCGCACGGGGATCGCCGGGTAGAATTCGATTGGCAAACATCGACTGAAACTTACCTTCCAGCAAACAGCCAATAATGCGGGCACCATCGTTGTAGGTTCGCGGATCAGGTTGCTGCCTGGCTTCATTATACGAAATCAGGGCAGGTGTTTTCAGTATTTTCGTATAGGGCGAGGTCATCAGTAACGGCGTTTTGCGAATGCCCACCGAACGTACCGTATCGAGCGTACTGATAAATCGCCCAAGTAGGGCATCGAGATTCCGGACAATCGGATTGCCTGATGATCCGAAATTATTCAGCAGTGGATAAAAGCGCCAGGGTACCAACTGAATATTGGGCTTGTCGCCGAGGTTGCCCACATTCAGCGGGATCGGTGCACAGTAATAATCTTTCACAATGTCGCGGTTGACGCGAACACCCCAGCGAAAAAATAAATCATCCAGATTCAGGCTTAACGGCTGGGCGTAGGTGCCTTCATTGCTGACGCTATCCACGCGCTGCCCGTCAACAAAAAATAAAGCCCGGCCACCATTGACGACAAACTGATCGAGCTTAAATAATTCGTCTTCCGAAAACGGTTTATCTGGTTTGGGAACCAATACAACGTCAAGGCCAGCAATTGGCCCCGGTTTGGTCATGTCAATAAAATACAGATCGTAATTCTGCTGTACTGACGCGAGTAAATCGGCAAAACGAGAGGGAGGTACCTGCGTATGACCATACAGCAGGCCGACGCTACGTCGCTTACCTTCGGTTTGGGTTAGTTTTCGAATGGCCGATGCCAGCTGAAACTCGACACCTTCGTATGACTGGTTTAACTGATCCTCTTTTGAAGCGGTTTTGTTGCCTTTTAACAATAAAACAGGCGTTTCTTTGCCCCGATACGAAACAATAGCGCCCGGGAAAATCAGTTTTTCGGTACGTTTTCCGCCTTCTGAGGCAAACAGATTGGTGGGTGTTAAACCGCGCTTTTGCAACGTTTCGATGAATTTATTTTTCTCATCGGCATTGGTAATAGCGCTGGGGTCAATGAACCGATACGTTACCGTTTTGCCGGCCCGGGCCTGAAACTCATCCAGTGTTTCCCGAACGGCAGTCTCGAGTCGCTTGAAAGCCGGAGGTAAATCGCCAGTCAGATAGACGTCTACGTGAATGGCATCGGGCAGGTCGGCCAGAAGCGTTTGCGTGGCGCTGGAGAGCGTGTAACGTTTTTCCTGGGTTAGATCGAGCCGAAAAAAAACGAATGCCGACAGCAAATTGACGGCAACTAACCCAGCAAGAATAAGCAATGTGCGCAGGGATGCGGATTTCATACGTGACCTTAACGAACAAGTCAACCGATATGGTCTACGGAGTCGCTTTGGTGGATCAACTTGTTGAATTTAATTTAACCGTTGTTCAGAGATAGCCGCCAGATTTATGGCTTTTGCATCGGCCTCTGCTGCCTGGGGCGTGTCAAGTTTATCAGGCTCGATCCCTAACTCTTTCAAAATTCGATACTGACGGGCCTCTACGTAAGCCAAACGGGCCAGAATTCGATTCATTCGGGCGTCCTGTTCGTCCTGACGAGCCAGGATATAAGCCGTTTTTACTTCCAGTTCATCAAGGCGCTGTTTGTCGCGGTCATTCATAAAATGGCATGATTAAGAATCGGCGGGCAAGTTACTATTTTTTGGCTCTTTACTTACATCCAGTCACGGCTAGCGGCCATAAAAGCCACCATTATCGTAGAAACTCCGCCGACGGCTGAGCTTCAGTTCCTGTAGGATGGACGAGCGGGCCCGTAAGTCGAAGGAATAGTTACCCGCGCGAATGTTATTGCCAGAGTAGGGAGTCCAGTTAAAAGCCATTTCCCAGCAGTGCAGATCACGGTTGATGCCAATCGTTGTAAGAGTAGGACTATGAAACTGGAAATCGTACCCGGTTGTGATCGTTACTTTCCATTTGGGCGTCAGGCTTAGGTCGCCCGTTAGCGTCAGTGCCTGTACTACCTGCGAAAGCTCCGGGGTGAGCTTCGTGAGGCTAAACGTGTAGCTGACATTCATCGACCAGGGGACATTGAAATCGACGTAAAGCTCCGGATTGTTATTGATCGCTTTCATGGTGGCATCGGAAGCGTTCGGGCTAACTTTCTTTTTATCCGCCTGTTTCGGGGCAAACCGGGCGCTGACGTACGCTTGTAAATTCGTCATGCGCAGCAGCCCCTGACCGGCCTGAAAGGCATAAAGATTAGGCACTTTCGTGTACTCCTGCCCCGTGTACGGCTGGTCGATACGCAACCCCTGAATTGTTGGCGAGAACGCAAGCGGTGTTAAGGTTGATGGTGTTGTGCCGAACAGGGCTGATGTTGAGCCGAAATAATATTGCTCGCTGCCGCCATAAGCCCGGAGTGCATACGGGTCGAACGTAGACGAGAAATTGAAACTAATATTCTTGAAAATCTGCGTATTAGCACTAACGGCAATAGGGGATAGCTTATAATCGGGAGCCAGGAAGTTATAACTACCCGTGACGCTCAGGTTATCGAAAATTGGTATCTTCTTAAACTCCTGCCCGGCCGAATCGCTTCGGGTACGTACCTTCATTTCCAACTGATTTACAATACCGAAGGAGATAAAAGCGGCCTGCGTACTCGATGCACTGCTGCTCCCCCGTCGATCCCCCTGAAGACGGATAATGTACGGCGATATAACGGTAGGTTTGCTAGTGAGCCGACGGCTGGTAAGATCTGAAATTGCCCAAAGGATGGGTCGGTGAAATCGGGAACGTAGCTGAATGAAATGGAGGGAGCAACCGTGTGTCGAATCGCTTCAATACGTTTCCCCCGTATGAAATACGTACCGTAGAAGCGCGTGTTCATGCTGGCGTTAACCGAGAAATTATACGATGGGAAAAACCCACGTGCTGTATCGATACGAACCGCATTGCTGTCGGCAACGTATTGATAATTCAGCTTTCTGGTAAAAATATTTCCCTGTAATGAGAAGCCTGGCGTTAGGTTGATATAACGTAGCAGCTTAACGTTTGGCAGTGAAATCGGGATACTATACCGGGCCTGTACGACACGGTTCTGCAAAATCCGCTGCAGGTTATCCAAGTTGAAGACAACCAGATTCGGATCCTGAGCGACAATGCCTAAGCGGATGTTATTGGCACGCGTAATACTATCCTGAATACGTTGAATCGAGCTGATTGCTTTCAGATTTGTGATTACCGGGAAGCCCAGCCCGGTTGTATCTACCTGACTGCGGATGGTGTTGCTAATGGCAAACGAACCACTCACATCAAGCCCTACCCGAAAGCTCTCGTACCACCGGCCACTTCCGCCTTTCAGCGCAAAAGGTGCAATCTGATTAACGCCAAAATTGAAATCCGAAGAAACGTCTGTTTTACCATTTACACGCACCCCCGTCCGCTGATCGACCTGGCCAAACTGCTGATTGACCCGGATGTTGGCGCCTGCCCGAACGTACTGTCCAAATGTCCGGCTATACTGGACAGATGATCCCGCTACGTTGGAAATATACGACTGAGTGCTGTACGTATTAAACTGGTTATAGCTGTTGCTGGTGATATTGACATTGGCCGAAAAGCTTCCCCGTCCGTGTGGGATCGGCGAGTGCGACCAGCTAAATGCAAAATCATTTCGGGGGCTCGTAGTTGTGTCGACCCGGTCGCCAGAGCGGTTGCGGTTAAACTGAAGGTTTACGCTGCCGCTGTACCGATACCGTTTGTTATACGCCGACGATAAACCTACACCCCAGCTACCTCGCGAGTAAATCTGCCCTTTAAACTGCAACCCCAGATTTTCACTAACGGCCCAGTAATAGCCGCCGTCGCGCAGATAGAAACCCCGGCCATTTGGTTCTTCACCGTATTGTGGCACAATAATGCCCGATACGCCAATCTCTTTCCGTTTTGGGAAGGGGAAGAAACCAAAAGGCAGCCCAATTGGTAAAGGAATCTGATTGATGACCAGGTTAAATGGGCCCGCTACAACCTGCTTGTTGTGAATGACTTTTAGCTTGCTGGCATTAATATGAAAGTGGGGAGTCGCCAGATTACAGGTTGTATAGATGGCTTTGCCGATATACAAATTGTCTTCCGCGTCTTTCTTTACCGTTGTGCCCCGGATATTGCCTTCACCCTGTTGCGTTATAACCCCCTGGATACGTCCTTTTCGGGATTTAAAATTATAGCGGATCTCTTTGGTGTCGTATTTACCCTCGCCGTCCTGAAAAATAGGACGGCCAATCCACTTTTTGCTGGTGGAATCATAACGCCCTTTTGCGTACACTTCATTCGTCAGATAATTCAGGCGTATGTAGTTGGCTTTCAGGGAAATATCGCCGTAAATGACACTGGCATCGCCAAATAGCTCGACGGTCCGTCCATCGGCTGAATAGATGGTCGAATCTTTGGCTTCGTATTTAACAGTCGTCTTAAACGCATCGGCATCCTGAGTCGAGTCCGTTCTGGCCGTATCGTTAACAGCTACGCCTAAAGAATCGCTGCCAACCGCCGTACGGGATTGCGGACGAACAGCATTAGGCGACACAATACCCGGTACGGTCCGATTCGTTGTACCGGTCTGCGAACGGGGGACGGTCGTAGTGGCTGCCGGTTTTGTTGTATCCGCCAGCGTACTGCGGGCTGGTGAATCCGACACACGTTGCGCAGGTACCGTAGCCGGTGGCAAACCACCCTTGGCCGGCTGCTGCGGGGTGGACGTATTTTGCCCCAACGCGTTGAGCGCCCAGAGGAACCAGATAAGACAGAGCGTTGTCTTGGTCCATATCAATTGTGTTCGCGAGGGCCGCAAAATAAAGTATCGTTTCGTTGGGACTATTAAAAAAATTATATTTGCCAAAAGACCGTTAAATCTATGGCTTACAAAGGTATTCACGAACGGTTATCTCGCTATTGCTTTGAAACGTTTTCCGCTGTTAAAAATTATTAAATCAAAGGGCGTAAAAACTACGGTTTTCACTCCCGGAATAGTGACAACGCTGGCCATTGTTGTGCTGCCACTATTGGCCTTGACAAGCCCGTCTTTGCTGACGCTAGAACCAACTCAGGATACAGTTCGAACCCGAACGGGGAACGCGCAGGACACCGAAACCAGTTCATCGGCAAATACCGCTCCCAGTCAGCTACGGACAGTGGTGCTCGATGCGGGTCATGGTGGCAAAGATCCAGGCACCCACGGACGTATTGCCAAAGAAAAAACCATTAATCTGGCATTGATACTCCAATTGGGGCGGAAAATTAAGGAGAACCATCCAAACGTTCGCGTTATTTATACGCGTTCTTCCGATCATTTTGTGGATTTATTCGAACGGGGGGCAATTGCGAACCGCAACCGGGCCGATTTGTTCATCTCGATTCACTGCAACGCCAGCCCATCGAGCAGCCGGGTTTATGGTACTGAAACCTATACGCTCGGCTTACACAGAACCCAGAGCAATCTGGACGTTGCCCGACGCGAAAATGCCGTTATTTTGCAGGAAAAGAACTACCAGCAAACCTATAAAGGATTCGACCCGAATTCACCGTTAGCGACCATTATGCTGGCTAACTACCAACACGCCTTTATTGCCAGTAGTATAAACTTTGCGGAGAAGCTGGAACGAAGCTTTCGGCACAATGCCAGTCGCAAAAGTAATGGCGTAAAACAGGCTGGTTTTATTGTACTCTGGAAAACGACCATGCCGAGCGTATTGATTGAAAGCGGCTACCTGACTAACCCAGAGGAAGAAGCTTATCTACACTCTGAAGAAGGGCAGGACGCCATTTCAACGGCCATTTATAAAGCGTTTGCCCAGTACAAGCATGAGCTTGAAGATAGCTAGACATGATACGCTGTCAGTAATTGATAGGTACATCTTTGCGATTATCGATTGTCAGCCGATAGCTAATTACTAATCAGGAAAATTTCAACTTTCGGGACAAACAGCCCTGAAAGTTGGTTATACCGACAACCAATTGGTTGGCACGCTTCTGCGGGCTGTTCACCTTCGCACACGCATGAAAATTTCTCAGGAAGTAAAAGTAGGCTTACTCGCTGTTGTCTCGCTGGCAATGTTCTACTTTGGATTTCGATTTTTAAAGGGATCAGACTTTTTTTCGTCAACAAATAAATATCAGGTTATTTACGATAACATTGATGGATTGACACCATCGAACCCGATTCGGATTAATGGATTATCGGTTGGCCGGGTAAAGAGCATCGAAATTTTACAGGATCAGCAGAACAAACTACTGGTTACCCTGGAAGTGAATAAAAACATCCGGGTGACGCAGGGCGCAAAGGCTTTTCTGGCCGATGACGGGCTGCTTGGCGGCAAAATGATTCAGCTGAACGTTGATCCCAGCAAACCCCTGCTGGCAGATGGCGGTATGTTGGTGTCTGCCCGGGAAACCGGATTGTCAGCGCTGATCCGGGAGAAAACGCTGCCTGTACTGAATAATGTCGATTCGCTAACGTATCAGCTTAATCGCGTTGTTGGGCAATTCGACCAGACGGGCGTTATACTGAACAAAACACTTGGTAGTGCCAATGCTGCCGTCGGTACGTTGGGGCTGACCGTTTCTGAAAACCGCGCGGCTCTGCAGACCACACTTGCGAACGTAAACCGGCTGTCGTCGTCGCTGATCGAAACCGAAAAACAGCTAAAACCGATTTTAACGAAAGCCGACAGCTTTGCGGATTCACTTCAAAGTCTTCAGTTGAAGCAAACGCTGGCGAGTGTCAATAAAACGGTTGAAAACCTGCAGACGATTCTGGCCAATATCAACAAAGGGCAGGGCACGTTGGGGAAATTCGCTTCCGACGAAGCGTTTTACATTAATGTCAATAAAACGACATCCAGCCTCGAAAAGCTGCTGACTGATTTTAGAGAACATCCCAAGCGTTACGTACATTTTTCGCTGTTCGGGCGGAAAGATGCTCCTTATGTAGCGCCAACCGCACCAGCCGGAAGCACGACCGTTACCACGTCGACCGTTATTGCCGCGCCTTCAGATTCGACTAAAAAGTAATGCGGGCAAAAGCCTGTAATTACAGCTTAAAGTCGCGGGTTACTGCCCGCGTTTCGTTGTATGCAGCCCTACCTTGATGAATTAAACCAACGTACCGCTCAAACCCAATTGGGTGGTGGTCAGAAAAAAATTGACGATCAGCATCGTAAAGGCAAGTTGACAGCCCGCGAACGAATTGCTTATCTCACCGATCAGGAAAAACCCTTTGTCGAAATAGGGTTATTTGCCGGAGAGGGCATGTATGCCGAACATGGCGGCTGCCCGTCGGGTGGGGTAGTGGTAGGTGTTGGTTACGTATCGGGGCGTCAGTGCGTCATTGTGGCCAACGATGCTACCGTGAAAGCCGGGGCCTGGTTTCCCATTACGGCGAAAAAGAATCTTCGCGCTCAGGAAATCGCCATGGAAAATCACCTGCCGATTATCTACCTGGTCGATAGTGCGGGCGTGTATCTGCCTTTGCAGGACGAGGTTTTTGCCGATAAAGATCATTTTGGCCGGACCTTCCGAAACAATGCCCAACTCTCGGCTATGGGCATTCTGCAGGTGGCAGCCATCATGGGTAGTTGTGTGGCGGGCGGGGCTTATTTGCCAATCATGTCCGACGAAGCCTTAATTGTTGAAGGGACAGGTTCCATCTTTCTGGCCGGACCGTATCTGGTGAAGGCGTCCATCGGTGAAGATGTAGACGCTGAAACCCTGGGCGGAGCCACTACGCAGACTGATATTTCGGGCGTTGTGGATAATAAATATCCCGACGATAAAAGCTGTCTGGAGGCTATCAAACGTATTTTCGATAAGCTGGGGCACTCGGCTACTGCTGGTTTCGACCGCATTGAACCGGCTGCTCCTGCCAAAAATCCCGACGAGATCTACCAGATTCTGCCGACCGATCGGGTAAAACCCTACGATATGCAGGAGATTGTGGACAGACTTGTGGATAACTCGGCTTTTGATGCTTACAAACCGGGGTATGGGCAATCACTGCTTTGTGGATATGCCCGCATCGACGGCTGGGCAGTGGGCATTGTCGCCAATCAACGTAAAGTAGTCAAAGCAAAAGGTCGAACGGGCCAACCGGTTGAGATGCAGATGGGCGGAGTTATTTATGGCGATGCCGCCGATAAAGCCGCCCGGTTTATTATGAACTGCAATCAGAAACGGATTCCACTGGTGTTTCTGCAGGACGTATCGGGCTTTATGGTTGGGAGTCGGGCTGAGCAGGGTGGAATTATTAAAGATGGCGCCAAAATGGTGAGCGCCATGGCCAACTCGGTAGTGCCTAAATTTACGGTAGTCATCGGAAATTCGTATGGCGCAGGCAACTATGCCATGTGCGGGAAAGCCTACGACCCTCGCCTGATGCTGGCCTGGCCAACGGCGCAAATGGCGGTCATGAGTGGCGCATCGGCGGCTAAAACGCTACTCCAGATTCAGGTTGCAGCTCAGAAAGCGAAGGGCCAACCCATGACGCCTGAGGAGGAACAGGCGCAGCTGAAAAAGATTACCGATCAATACAACGCGCAACTATCGCCCTATTACGCAGCCGCCCGGCTTTGGGTTGACGCCGTTATCGATCCGCTCCAAACCCGGCAAATTCTCTCCGAAGGTATTGCAGCTGCCAACCGTGCACCCATTACAAAACCCTTTTCAGTGGGTGTCATTCAAACGTAACACGGGCATCGCTATTTCCCTCGCAAAGCTTTTACTTCCTCGGCAGTGATTTCACTGGCTTTGTTGCCAAAATTGCTGCGTACGTAGGTGAGCACATCCGCTATCTGAGCGTCCGTCAGAAAATCGTGGGCGGGCATGGCATTATCATACGTATCGCCCTCAACTTCCTGACCCTGTAATCCTTTAAGCACTACGTTGATAAGCCGGGTTTTGTCGCCCAGCACCCAATCCGTACCACGTAGCGGTGGATTCAGGTTAGGTACGCCCGAACCGTTGGCCTGATGGCAGGTCAGGCAATTTTGCTCGTATATAAGCTGACCGGGCAATTTCGTTGTTGCCGCTGCCGGTTTAGGAGCCGGTTTCGTTGCTGGCTTTTTCGATTGGGCAAAAGCGACACTCGCTGAGAGGCAGAGTAATAGAAATGAAAGTTTCATAAAGTCAGGTTATTCAGTTTTTCCGTCTACGGCTTACGTAACATCACCGAACCCGGTCAATTATTTCCGCCATTTCAGCGTGTTGAGTAAATGAAGGATGTCTTTGCGAATGTACTGAATAACCGGCTGCAGTGAATCATTTTCCGTAGCCGTATTGAAGTACAGCGCCCCGCGCAAAAAATGAGTCGTTGAATCGGTAGTGACAAACTGAACCTGACTCGGCACTTCCCCCGACAGGTCAATCAGGCTTGCCTCCAGTCCAGATTTCAATCGGATTTTTCGCTGTTCAATGGCGTAAGCTTTGATGTTATGCCGTGCAGCTAATTTATACGCATCTTCGAGCATGGCGCGCAGGCGGTTTATATCGTTTTGAACCGGCTTATACGTCAGCTGAACGCTGGCGTGGTAAGTCGGATAATTAATGAAAATCCAGTGCGGCTCCGAGCGGGCAAACGTATCGGGCAGGATGCGGGCAATTTTGTTATATTCAAACTGGTACGGGTGAGTTGGCTCAAGTAGCTGGTACTGCGCTGTAGGCAAATCGAGTCGTGGAAACCCTTTCGGCTTCGGAACGTAGTTGTCCGACGAATTACTGCCACAGGCGGCCATGAGCAGGCCGCTTAGAAGGATGAGGAAATACTTGATCACAGATGGTACGTAGTCTGGATGGCCACATCCGGGTATAAGACGAAACGGGACACAGTCGGACGTGGCCGTCCGGACTACAACAGAAACGCAAAAGCCCGACAATTTGGTGTCAGGCTCTTATAAAGTCGTAAGGAGTCAGTTAAGCATTTACGTTCTCCAACTCCTCCTGACGTACCGGTTGACCCAGTAAAGTCGCAAATCGGTTGATGTTGAACGTCGGCTCAAACCAGACTTCGCCCATAACCGGATGCTTAACGGGTACGTCCGGATTTTTGATTTCGTTCAATAAGACTCCCGTTTCGCCGGTTGTATGGCGTTTCACCTGACGTATCGTGTACATTTTGTCCCGCTTGGGCGTCTGTACGCCAAATTCGGCGTAAAAAGCTAAAACAGGCGCCGGGAAATTGTCGTTTGTGCAAATAACTTCCATATCGGATCGAACCGCACAGCGGTCTGGATTTATCGGATTTGAATGATTAACAGGATTTTGGCAAAAAATGTCTTAAATCACGTCATAAAATTAGTGTGTCGGCAAAATTAGGCAATCAAACTATATCAACCAGTTCATTAATCACCCTAACCCCGCTGTCGTGACGGAATCCGGCAATACGAATCATGAATGAACAAGCGATTTTACAGGACGTAGCCAACAAACTGATCGAACGGTGGAAAATTGTGATGATGGAAGGGCAGAAAGCAAACGAAGCCCAGAACGAGGTAAAAATAAGTATTTACCGGCAGGAACGCCATTTTCTGGAAAAACTGATTGATGAGATTCGTGCACAGTTGCCGGGCGGTTTGCCCGAATGGGAAACGTACCGCCAGCACCCGGCACCGCCCATTTATTTTAGCCCCGACTCTACCGACGTAGAGCCGCGCTTCTGAGTTAGCAGGATGAATACTGTCCGGTATGTAAACAACTACGTACACGCTGGTTCCTGAATTACGTACTTTACAGACAGCGCTCTGTTTAATCGGTTAACCGTGATACCGGCTATAAACGACGGGGCTGATCAGCGTTCATATTTAATGCGTCAGTATCCCGCTCTTACTTTCCATTTATCGGAAAAAATTCCATCTGATAGAGTATAAAATAGAAATCTGGTAATTAATGTGCTGATAATTAAACTATTAACTAATTGGCACATCTTTCGACGTATTGGTTTCCAAACTATAGATTATGGAAGCCACAGAGTCACTATCCATCTTTATCGTCGACGACGATCCTTTCTGCCGGAGTTTCTACGAGCAGCATATTCGTAATCTGGGATACGACCAGATCACCATTTTCAGCGATGGGCAGGAATGCCTGAATCAACTAACCGCCCAGCCCGACGTCATTCTGCTCGACTATTCGATGGAACCATTGAATGGCCTCGACGTACTTCGGAAAATCAAACGCTTCAATCCTGACATTTATCTGGTGATCGTGTCGGGTCAGGAAGAGTTGCAGGTAGCCGTCAACGCCCTCAAATACGGCGCATTCGATTACATTATAAAGGGCAACAATGACCTTGCTAAAATAGAGGCTGTTCTGAAAAAAATTCAGGAGGTGATGGCTCTCCTTCAACAGCAGCAGGCGCAAAATCGTTGGAAAAAACTTTTCAGCCGCTTCGGAACCATATGAAACGGGTCAGGCAATCGCTGGGTGGGATATTGTTGACCGTGCTTGCCATCTGGTTTTCGGGTTGCGCATCGCACAACCTGTTTCAGGCACAGCCAGTTCCCGGTCATCCACCGGTCGATTCCACATTTTTCGGTCAGGAAAACGTCCAGTATCGCATTCGCAAAGACGATAAGGTCAGCATCAGTATCTGGAACCACGACGACCTAAGTGTTGGCTCGCTGTACAGTATATACAGTGCCAATGAAGTGTACGGCAAGTGGGTCATGGTTGACCCCAATGGCGAAGTGGCCGTCCCGAAAATTGGCCGGGTAAAACTAGCGGGTCTGACGCTGCTGGAGGCCCGTAAACGATTGCTTGCCGAATTCACAAAATGGCTTGTTGAGCCAATCATCGACGTGCGGGTGCTGAACCGTGAAGTAACCATACTGGGGGAACTGAAAAGCCCGGGCAAATTTCTGCTCGAAAAAGAATCCAATACGCTCGTTGAAATGGTTGGGCGGGCCGGCGACTTCGATATGTATGCCGAGCGGGAGGCTGTGAAAGTTATACGTACCATTGACAATCAGCCCCATACGATCATTATTGATCTAACCCATATGGATCAGTTTTCCCAGCGCAACATCCAGATTCTGCCGGGCGACGTAATCTACGTACCTGCCCGGAAAAGTAAATTCTGGGATAAGCGGGCCGGTCCGAGCGTACTGCCCATTGCCAGCGCCATCACAACGATTGCGGTATTGTTCAAAACGTTTTTTTAATCCATTGGCATGTCTGAGTTATCAAAAACGCTGGGGTTGTTGGGGCCGTTTGTGCGGGGGTTGCCCTTCATTGCGGTGATGATGACTATTGCGCTGTTTCTGGCAAATCGGTACCTGAAATATTCGACGCCCATGTACGAGAGCATGGCCAAAATAAAGCTGGCCGATGTGAACGAAGGCGCCCCCAGCGCGAATCTTTACAAGGATTTTGATGTGTTTGTCAACACCAGTAAAATTCTGGCAGAGGTCGAACTCCTGAAGTCAAATGTTCTGCTGACAAAAGCACTTAACAGCCTCGACCTGGGCGTGATGATATACCGGGTCGGTAAGCTACGGAAAACGGATCTCTATGGTCAGTCGCCGATACGTATCACGGCGGAATTCACCAACCAGAAATTATACAATCAGCCATTTTCGCTGGTTATTCAGCGCGACTCGCTGCTGACAGTTACCTTACCCAATGGCAAAACCATTCCCTGCGAACTCAACCATATCGTTACGTTCGATGGGGGAATGCTGTTCATTGGCTCCAACAATGCCGTACTGGCTAAACGCCCGAACCTGGTTATCAACGATAAATTTCAGTTCATCGTCCGGACTAAAGAAAATGTTGTCGAATCCGTTGTCGGCGATCTGGACGTAATGGCGGTCGATAAAGATATTCCTGTGCTACGTATCAGTTATAAAAGCTCGGTGCCGCAGAAAGCCGCCGATGTAGTAAATGGTATTGCAGCCGCTTACATTGCCGATGGCGTTGAAGATCGATTTCGGGCTGCCGATACGACCGTCGGGTTTCTGAATCAGGAACTGAAAGATTACGCGTCCCGGCTCACCGCTAGTGAGCGGGCCATTGAAGGGTATCGTAACGCCAAAAATATCATCAACATCAAACAGGAGACGGAAACGGACCTCCGAAAAATTGCCGACCTGAAGAAACAACTGTCGAGCGTACACATGAACGTACTGGCCATCGACAGCCTCAACCGTAACCTGCGCCGAAACCCTGACTTTCTGAAAACAGCGCCCAATTTTGAAGCCTTTACGGACCTGCTTTCAACCGAAATTATCAAGAAAATGAAGCAGTTACAGGGCGACCGACGCGAACTGCTGGTACGTTATACACCCGATCATGAGAAAGTCCGGCTCGTTGATACGCAGATGAACGATCTGGCCGACTACATGAAGGAAAGCATCAACAACACGCTCACCAATCTTAAGATCAAGTACAATGATCTGGCTGTAACCATCACGGAAGCTGAAGCCGCTTTTGTGGGGCTGCCGACCAAAGAAAAAACCATGACCATACTGGAGCGTAACTTCAGTCTGGATGAACAGATTTACCGGTTTCTGCATCAAAAACGAACCGAAGCCGACATTGCCCGGGCGGCTACCATTTCGTTTCACCGGGTTATCACGGAAGGAAAAGTAGCGCGTACGCCGGTTTCGCCAAACCCGACACTCATCAAAGTACTGGCGGGCTTTCTGAGCCTCCTGTTCAGCGTATTGCTGATCTACGGCATCCATTTCATGAAAGCGCGGGTCAGTTCCGAAACGCTGATTCAGAAAAATTCCGAAACCCCGGTTGCTTCAGCCGTTCCCTACTTCAAACCGGGGCAGGAGTCGCTGCACTTTCGGCAATGGGCGCTGCATATGGACCTGAAACAATGGTTGCAGCCGGGCTCCGTTGTGGTTGTTTCTTCGTTCGACAAACGGGAGGGCAAACGTACCATTACGTGTGGACTGGCCAGGGCACTGGTCAATCTGGGCAAGTCGGTACTGATTGTTGATGCCGACGGGATGCTGGAAGGGTTGAGCGAGTTAGGCGAGGTCGATTATATCAACTTGCCGATGGTCGATGATTATTGGCAGCGCCCAATCAGTTGGCAGCCTCTGCTCGCTAACTGGCGCAATCGTTATGACGTAATACTCATAAAAAACGCATCGATCACGCAGGAGTCGGCAACGGTGATGCTGATGGCTTCCGGTACGCTGAATCTGATGCTACTCGATAGCCGCCGAACGCGGCAGAACCGGATTCTGGAAGCGGATCTGCTCAAGGAAAATCTTAATCTGCCCCTGATGCAGTTTGTGCTGAACCGGGCTGGCTATACGCCATCGGTGTTTAGTGAACTGATGCAATTCGTCCGTAAAGTGGTGCCCCGCCGTTCGGCTAAACCAAGACCTGAAGCCCAGGCCGTATGATGATGACACAACGTATCAAACAGGAACTACTGTCTGAAAAAGGGCTCGTTCTGACCGATCAGGTGATTGTCAGCGGGTCGGCTTTTGCCACTAACATGCTGCTGGCTCAAGCGCTTGGCGCATCGGCCTACGGTCGGTTTTCGGCAGTGGTGCTTTGCCAACTGTTTCTGTTATCCATTCAGCAGGCGGCAGGCAGCGGTATCTATCAGGTCATCTGGCCAGCTTTAGCCGCTCCCCTTCAAAAACGGTATACGGATAGTCTGTTGTACGGACAACTCGGCTGGCTGAGTAGCCTGCTATTGGGTAGCTGGGCGATGTATCAGTTGATGCCGGCGTTTTTTGCGGGCTATGAGGCCAGTCTGCTCCTGGCGGCTTCCCTGTCGACGGGTTTGTATCTTTTACAGGATTTTCTCCGTAAATGCCTGCTCGTACAGCGACGCGCTGACCGGGCTGTGCTGCTCGATGGGCTGACAAATGCCGGGCAATTGCTTCTGTTACTGTTGTTTCGGATGCAGGGAGCGTTGTCATTACAGGCCGCCATCTGGATTGTTGGCCTGACCTTTCTGCCATCCATTGGACTAGGTCTCTTTTGGCTGAAACCCGGTCGATACCGACGTGCTGATCGGTTTATGGCCTGGCGTTTACACCGGCAGCAGGGGGGATGGATGTTATTGTCGGCTCTAACCCAGTGGCTGGCTGGCAATTTTCTTATCGTAGCGGCTGGCTGGTGGCTGGGTGCCGCTGCCCTGGGTGCCTTGCGGTTAGCACAGTATATTTTTGGCTTGCTGAACGTACTGCTCCAGGCGCTGGAAAGCTACGTAGTGCCAAGGGCGGCAAAAGTAGCCAATTCACCTACTGATCTGGTGGCTTATTTGCGGTCGGTGCTTGTGAAAAGCCTGCTGGGTTTACTCCCGTTGCTGCTTATTCTGACGCTGGGTGCTGAGCCGCTTCTTACGTTTGCCGGGGGCGCCGACTATCACGATTTTGCCTACGTCATGTATGGGTTGACGGCCGTATACGTACTGGTTATCTGTAGCTACCCCATACGGATTCTGCTACGTGTTCGCCAACTGAATAAACATTATTTCGCTGGTTACGTACTGGCTACGGTCGTTAGTCTGGCTACGGCTTCATGGCTCATTGGGCACTTCGAACTCAAAGGGGTATTGGTCGGCCTGTTTCTGACGCAGGCCATCCTGCTTATCTACTGGCTCCTGGTTTTACAACACAACGGTTTATTACAATGGAAATCATCCACCTTATTCTCGGCAAGGCCAATCCGGCCCGAATGAACGGGGTTAACAAAGTCGTGCATGACTTGGCTACACAGCAGCAACAGGCTGGGTTCGCCGTCGAAGTATGGGGTTTTTCGGCCAATCCGGTTCACGATTATCCGGAGCGGACCTATACAACACGTCTGTTTGGGGCCAGTCGCAACCCGTTTGGGATTAGTGCCTCGTGGAAACAGGCAATTATGAGCCGCAAGAATACGATTGTTGTGCAACTGCATGGTGGGTTTGTTCCCCGGTTTTATGCAGCCGCCCGCTTTTTGCAACAACATCAAATACCTTATCTGATTACGCCCCACGGTAACTACAACTGGCACGCCCTACAGCGAAGCCGGTTACGCAAGAAATTGTATTTCAACCTGTTCGAACGCAATTTGCTGAATGGCGCTGGGGCTATTCATGCCCTGGGTCAGAGCGAGATAGATGGCTTACAGAGTATTTTTCCGAATGAGAAATCGGTACTGATTCCGTACGGTTTTTCGGCGCTGGCCAACGTAACGGCGGGCGCTCCAGCGGAGTTTATTGTTGGCTTTTGCGGTCGGCTGGACATTGATCATAAGGGTCTGGACCGGCTGATTGAAGGATTCGCTCTGTTTCGGGAAAAGGCACCCTTCGCCCAGCTCTGGATTATCGGTGACGGACCCCACCGGCAGCAGCTGGAAAAGATGGTTGAGCAGCTTGCCCTGCGTCAGTACGTTGTTTTTTGGGGGAGTCAGTTTGGCGACGAGAAAGTACGGCTGCTGAGCCAGTGCAGCGTGTTTGTGCACGCGTCGCGCTATGAAGGGCTGCCTGTGGCTGTACTCGAAGCGGCCTCGTTGGGTATTCCCTGCCTGGTTTCCGAAGCGACGAATGTGGGTGAGGCCGTCCGCTCGTTCGATGCGGGGTACGTAATCGGGCAGGGCACGTCCCCCCAAGTGGCGGAAGGATTATCGAATCTCTATCAGCAGTGGCAGACAGACCGGCTTATGTCACTACGGCGGAATGCCCGGCGCATGGTTGATGAGGAGTTCAACTGGCCCCGGCAACTGGATCTGTTCAATCAACTGTATCGAATGATAAGAGGAAAATCAACGCTGGTTTAGGCCGACTTCTGCATCACTGAGACCCACTCAGCATTCAACTATGTAACGTACCTATGGCGGCTCAATTAACGGTCGAGACAGACCATTCTCGTTTTTTGAAACAGGTCAGTTTCTGGCTCACAATCATCCTGTTTATTAAACTGGGCGGCTTTTTTACGTGGAGCAACAACATCTCCATAACACGGGTCATCAAAGTGATCAGCCGGATTGCCATGACGACATCCATCTGGTACCTGTACCGCGTCATTATCAAGCGGGGCGCCGTGGCTTCGTTTGGCTGGCAGCATAGTTTATCCCCGCTGCTGTATTCGGCCTATCTGTTGCTGGGATTTGTGTCCATTACGTGGTCTACCGATCCTGGTTATTCCGGGTTGCAATGGTTTATGGACCTCGAAGGACTGATTTTCTGCTATTATTTTATTGCCTGCTTCATTCTGATCGACTATTTCTTTGCGGGTAGTTCGGTTAAAATGTACCACGTGATCGGCAACGCGGTCATGATGATGATATCCATTTTTCTGGTAGGCATGTACGTGAATCCCGATACGTTTTATCGGCTGACGCATGGTGGCGAGGAGGCCCGTCTGGGCGGCTTTATCATGAATCCCAACGAGTTGGGAATGCTCTGTGCGGTGGGGGTTTCCTGCTTCATCTTCAATATCTACCGGAAGCACCGAATCATCTGGACTTTCGTAAAAATCGGCCTGCTCATGTGGGCCATTGTTCTGACAGGATCGCGCTCGTCAACCATTGGTTGTCTGTTAATTGCATTTTTTCACATCCGTCAGTCATCCAACACCCGATTGAAGCTGATGATGTATGCCGGGGCTCTTCTGGCCATACCGGTAGCCGTTCAGAAATTGCTGATTAAAGAAAATGCCGGTGGTCTGGACGAAGTGATGAGCATGACCGGACGGCTACCTTTCTGGACTGCCCTGATCACGGAGGGGCTTCCGAGAGCACCCTATTTTGGCTTTGGTTTCATGCGCATTGCCAATACCGATTACTTCCAGGGCGAGCACATTTTTACGTACGCAGCCAAGATGACCCACAATACGTTTATTCAGGTCCTGATGAATCTGGGATTCGTGGGCTTTACCATTGTCGTGTTTCAGCTCGTCTTTACCATCCGCGGATTTTTGCAGGTGGCTGATCGCGAAAAAAGCCTCATCTGCGTAGGGATACTCATTCCAATCATGATTAACTCATTCACGGAGTTTGGCATCTTCGGCGAAACCAATTACGGTATTCTATTCTATCAGTTGCAGATTTTTTTCATCAGCCTGTCGATTAATCCATTGCTGACACCCCGCGAAAAACTCTATCTCCATCGACGCCGACCGGAGCTACGTAACGGCTGACAGGAGCGTTTTCCGATTTATGGAATTGCTTTCTCCTAAACGGAATAACGATGCTGGTAAAAAGCCCCACAACTGCGCGATTAGGCCTTTTTCGGGACTGGCACGGAACTAGTACCGACCGTTACTATGGAAAATCAACTCTACGCATCGGACGTTCAGCGGTTAAAGGCCGGTTTCGACACCATTGGCCTCCCGATCGCGCCAGAATCTTCTCCGACTTTCAATTGTGCACTGTCGTGCTATCTGTATCGTAATCCGGATGGCACCATTCGCTGGCTGTGGCCCGTTGGTGCCAATCAGCCAGATTTTCTGCGGTTCTACCACCGTGGCGGGCGTAAGGCTCGTGTATTTGTATGGCTGGTAACGATGCTGTTTCGGCTAAGGCTGGGGCGTTTGATAGCCCATGATCGGCTTACTCTTTATACGACTGAAGCTGGTTATGAGCGCCTGTGCCGGTTTCAGCTACATCGTTGGGCGTTGTTTACGGGTACGGTCGGTCCTAACCGTAAACTGGTGATCTGGTACAACACAACGGCGAACAAAAGTTATTTCCTGAAAATTGCTTTGGCTGCTCCTGCCGTTCAAAACATTGACCAGGAGGCCCTGGCGCTTCGTCATGCACAGAAGCAGCCATTTTTACAGATTGATACGCCCCGTGTGAAAACGCACGTACCCGGCCTGTTGATTCAGGAGGATATGGGCACGCCTACCGCTCGGCAAACGAATCGAATGGCCGATCTGCCCAGCAGTGCCATGCGCGAGTTGGTCAGCCAGAACTGGCAACGCCAACCGCTGGCCGATACCGTTTTCTGGCAGCAGGCCCGCCAAACTCTATCCGAACTACGTAGCGTAAACGATTTGCGGATACCGGTTAGCCTGCTCGACAAGATCGACTGGTTGATGAATAGCCTGAACGAGCATCAACTGGTTCCGGTGGCAGCCGCTCACGGCGACTGTACGCCCTGGAACGTAATGTTACGCGATAACCGGCTGTGCATCATCGACTGGGAACTGCATCAGGACGCGTTGCCGGGCCTGTACGATCTGTTTCATTTTGTATACCAGTCGGCTATCCTGATTGGCAACCGTGGCTACGGAGCCATCTGGCAGGATATTGAAGAAACGTTGAATCGGCCCGAGTGGCAATTGTTTTGCGAACGATATGAGGTAGATACGGAACTGGCCGAAATCCTGTACCTGATTCATACCCTAACGTATTACCTCTCGGTCTATAGCCGTCAGGCTGAGTGGCACCAGCAGGTAAACTGGCTGCTGGCTACCTGGAACGAATCGCTGACGTACTGGCTGCATCAGCAGAAAGCTGTTTCGCACCGGCAACTGGTACTGCACGATATGGCTTTCTGGCTACATCAGCAACCGCATGCTGCGCTGAAATTTATGCCTGCAAAACTGGCTGAACTGCCCGAATCGTCGGATCTGGATCTGTGCCTGCCGCAACCAGTGGCTGCTCAGCTAACGCAGTACCTTCAGGACCATCCGCTGGTGCGTCAGATGATGGCCGAGCCCCGCAGCTTTATGAACCAGCTGCATCTGTTTTGCCTGGACAGCTCTATACTGCATGTTGATCTGATCTGGAAATTTAAACGAAAACAGCTCGAATTTATGGCCGCTGAACCAGTCTGGCAGCAGGCAACGCTGGCACCCCACGGCCTGAAAGTGCCTAGTTCTGAACACCTTCAGGCTTATATTCGGTTGTTTTACGGACTCAACAACGCACCCGTACCCGAACGCTATATGACCTTGTTTGACAAGCCGGAGGATGCCGGCTTGTCGCCCCAGTCAGTCGAAAAAATTCGCCGGTTGCCCCAGAATCGTGGGTGGCGCGGTCTGCTCAATAAGGTGACTTACGGGTGGGACACCCTTAGCTCATTCGCCTTCCGGCGGGGCATGATCGTTACGTTCAGTGGAGTCGATGGGGCGGGGAAGTCAACGGTGATTGAACAAACGAAACAGCAGATTGAAAAGCGCCTTCGCCAACGCGTTGTGGTATTACGTCACCGACCTTCGTTATTGCCTATTCTGAGCGCCTGGAAATACGGTAAACAACAGGCTGAGCAGCGAGCTGCCGACACCCTGCCGCGACAGGGCACAAACCAGAGTGCTACGTCGTCGCTGCTGCGATTCGCTTATTATTATGCGGATTACCTGTTCGGGCAGTTCTACATCCAGGTGAAGTACGTTTGGCGGGGTTATATCGTGTTGTACGACCGCTACTATTTTGATTTTATTAACGACGGTCGGCGAAGCAACATAAACCTGCCTCCCGGTATGGCGACCATCCTGTATGGCTTGCTGCTCAAACCTCGGCTGAACGTTTTTCTCTACGCTCCGCCCGAAGAAATCCTCCGACGGAAGCAGGAACTGGACTCGGCTACCATTACCGAATTGACCCGGCAATATCTTGGCTTGTTCGAGGAGTTGCAGAAGCGCTACCCCTCGTCGGAATACCTGCCGGTATTGAACCAGCACCTGCCGCGGACGCTTACCCAGATTTTTGACCGTATTCAACTGTATTCGCTATGAAAACATGGCTCGAACGAATCATCAGGCTCCGCAATCCGCAATTCCGATTTTCGGACGCTCTCAGCGGTTCTCTCATCCTGGCGTTTTGCTGGCAGCAGGCAATGGCGATGCTACGCGGGAGCGTACTCTTGCTGCGGGGGCGTAAGCCGAAAGGAATGTTGCGGGGACGTAGCGTCCGATTCTTCAACCTGCCGCAGATCAGCTGGGGGCGCTTTCTTAAACTGGGTGATCATGTCTACTGCTCAGCTATCAGCACGGACGGGATTCGACTCGGCAATCAGGTAAGCATCGGTGCGTACAGCCGTCTGGTAGTTTCCACGACGCTCGACAACCCCGGTCGGTACATTCACATTGGCGACCGGGTGGGTATCGGCGAATTTGCGTATCTGGGCGGGGCTGGCGGCCTCACTATCGGGCACGATTGCATCATCGGGCAGTATTTCAGCTGCCACCCCGAAAACCATTGTTTCGACGATCCGGACGTACTGATCCGATTGCAGGGCGTCGAACGGAAGCCTATTGTTGTGGAGCCAGACTGCTGGATTGGCAGTAAAGTTACCATCCTGAGCGGGGTAACTATCGGCGAGGGCAGCGTAGTCGCTGCGGGGGCCGTAGTAACCCAGAGTTTCCCATCCAACAGCCTTATTGGTGGCGTTCCCGCCCGACTGATTCGCCCACGTAACGAAAACTCAATTAAGTCTCCTAAACCGACTCATGCCCAATACTAATCTGAAAACAGTACTGGTAACGACCTATGCTGTGAATCCCTATAAAGGCTCGGAAGATGGCATGGGTTGGAATTTTATTCTGCAAATTGCTAGATATCAACGTGTTATCGCTGTAACGAGGCCAAACAACCAGCCAGCCATAGACCGCTATTGGGACGAGCATCCAGAGCTTGAGCCGCTCAGGCAGCGCGTTCAGTTTCTGTATTTCGACTGGCCAGCCTGGCTACGTTTCTGGAAAAAAGGCCCGCTGCTGTCGATGATCTATTATTATGGCTGGCAACTGAGTCTGGCTATTTGGCTGTTGCGAAAAAACCTGCCGGTCGATCTGGTCCACAACGTCAATTTTCACAACGACTGGACGCCTACGTTTCTGTGGCTGCTTCAAAAACCGCTTGTTTGGGGACCTATTGGTCATCATCCACCTATTCCACAGAGTAGCCTGCGTCTGTACGGCTGGAAGGCCTGGTTGCAGGACCGGCTCCTATGGGGGCTTAAACAGGCTTTCTGGACACTGGACCCTTTTCTGCGGCTAACCAAACACCGGGCTGCGCATGTCCTTTGCATGAATCAGGCGGCTGCCGGTGCTTTGCATCTGCCAGCACAGCAATATACCATTGTGCCGTCGGTAGCTTCGCCATCGGTAGGATACGTAACCGATTCAACCGATGGTTTTCGGGTGCTTTCGGTCGGGCGGTTCGTTCCCTTAAAAGGCTTTACTACTACTGTACAGGCGTTTGCCCGCTTTTACCATCAACTTAATCCTGTCGAACAGCAGCAAACCCGTCTGACGTTGGTAGGCAGCGGACCCGCTGAACCACTTGTTCGGCAATTGATTGATCAGGAGGGTATTACGCATTGTACCGACATTATCAACTGGTTACCCAAAGATGAGGTGGCTGCCTGCTATCGGTCGGCATCCGTTTTTCTGTTCCCTTCGCACGAAGGGGCTGGTATGGTCGTCGCCGAAGCTATGAGTTACGGGCTCCCCGTTATTTGCTGGGACAATGAAGGGCCCGGCCGCTTTGTTCATCCTGAGTCATCACTACGTGTATCCGACCGGGATATTGAAGAGGGCGCGGCTCAGATGGCTCAGCGACTGAATGACTTGTTCAGGTCGCCGGTTCTGTATAAGCGCGAACGCCGGTTGGCGCTTTATCGCTTCGATACGGCGTTTAACTGGTCGATACGGGGTGAACAGATCCGCCAGATTTACCAAACCGTTTTATCAAATACCCATTCTTTAGCCAACTGATTTCATGCAGTCGAAACGAATAGTTGCGGTTCACTTATTAAATGACTGGAGTGGAAGCCCGCTTGTATTCCGGCAAGCGCTGGAGGCTCTTCATTCAGCAGGATTTGCTATCCATTTATTCACAGCTACACCATCAGGCCAGGGTTTTTTAAGCGATCTTACTGGTATTATCACCCATCCAATTCAGTACAAATGGTCGCTGGTAAAATGGATTACTCTACTGAATTACCTGTTGGTGCAGGGGCGTTTATTTCTGAAACTGTTGTTTTTTCTCCGGCCAACGGATCAGGTTTATATTAATACGTTACTGCCGTTTGGGGCAGCACTGGCTGGCTGGCTGCGGGGCTGTTCGGTGGTGTATCACGTACACGAAGTAAGTATCAAACCGCGGCTGTTAAAATCCTTTCTTACGGCTATTGCCGACTTTACAGCCCGGCAGGCTCTTTTTGTGTCGGACTACACCCGGCAGCAAACCCCGCTAAAACGGACCAGCTGTAAACGGATCTATAATACGGTGTCCGAATCGTTTAGTAAACAGGCCGATCGTATTAGCAAACCGAATACAGTTTCGCCGTTTACGGCGCTGATGCTCTGCTCCAATAAGGCCTATAAAGGAATCAACGAATTTGTGGAATGTGCCCACCATCTGCCGCATATCCGGTTTCTGCTGGTCCTGAATACCGATGCAGACAGCGTCGATACGTTTGTGAAGCAGGCCGAGCCGCCGGCTAACTGCACCGTCTATCCAGCCCAGCCCGAGACCATTCCCTTCTATCAGCAGGCGCATGTGGTGCTCAACCTTTCGCAGCCCGATGCCTGGGTGGAAACCTTTGGCATGACAATTCTGGAGGCAATGACCTGCGGACGACCGGTCATTACGCCAACAGTGGGGGGCATCTGCGAATTGATCGAAGAAAGTAAAGAAGGCTTTCGAATCAGCGTATCGCAGAAGTTTGTACTCGTGCAGACACTCCGTCGCCTGTCGTCGGATATTAATCTGTATTTACAGATGGCCGAAGCCGCCCGTCGGCGGGCGCTGTTTTTTTCGCCCCAAACGTTTCGCCGGGAAATCCGAAACGTATTTCAGCGGACGGAACCGCGCCTGGCGTCGCTTTATACAATGGAAAATATTTCCAGAATTGGGAATACGCTCGCGCATAAACCCTCAAAATTAGCCCATTAGCGCCTTTTTTTGAGTTTGGCACGGCTTAGGCTAGTATCTGTACAAAGAGAGAAAGACCATGACCAAGACTACCGTAGCAATTATTGGAACTGTAGGAATTCCCGCCAAGTACGGCGGCTTTGAGACCCTGGCCGAACACCTGGTTGAGCAACTGGGCAACGAATTTGATATGTCGGTCTATTGTACCACAAAAAAGTACGGCGCTGCGCAACAGCAATCGCACTACAAGGGTGCCCGGCTCATTTACTTACCCTTCGATGCCAACGGCCTGCAAAGCATCATTTACGACTGCATCAGCATTGTGCATGCTTTGTTCTATGCCGACGTACTGCTTGTGCTGGGTGTCAGCGGTGGTATTATACTGCCGTTTGTCCGGTGGTTCACCCGGAAAAAAATTATCGTTTCCATCGATGGGATTGAATGGAAACGGAACAAATGGCGTAAACTGGCTCGCTGGTATCTTTGGGCGGCAGAATGGTTGGCGGTACGGTACTCCCATGCGGATATTTCCGACAACGAATCGATTCAGAATTATACCGCTATTCGCTACAAAACCCTAAGCCATATCATTGAATACGGCGCCGATCATACACTGGCGGTAAGCCCGACCAATGCCGATCGGGAGCAGTATCCGTTTCTGGCCAAGCCGTACGCCTTTACCGTTTGCCGCATTGAACCCGAAAACAATATTCACCTTGTGCTGGCCGCTTTTGCCCAACTCCCCCGCCATACGCTGGTTATGGTAGGCAACTGGAAAAACAGTGAATATGGCAATAGTCTACGGGAACGTTACCAGCAGCATACCAACCTGTTAATGCTTGATCCGATCTATGACCAGCGCCAGCTTGACCTGCTACGTAGCAATTGTCTGGTGTATATTCATGGCCATAGTGCGGGAGGTACTAATCCGTCGCTGGTCGAAGCCATGTACCTTGGCTTACCGATCATGGCCTTTGATGTCAACTATAACCGGACAACTACCGAGAACAAAGCCTTTTTCTTCAAAACGGCCGATGAACTGACGCATCATATTCAACATACGTCGGTTGCCAAATTGAAGGAACAGGCTGCCGTTATGAAATCCATTGCCTACCGTCGCTATAGCTGGTCGGTCATCGCTCAGAAATACGCGTTTCTGGTTCATAAAGCGATGAAAACAACGTCGAAGAGCACACTCATGTCGACGGCGGGTGCGCAAATACCATCGGAGTGGCTTGTGGAGTCAGAATTGGCTCACCTGAAAGTACCCGCTTACTTCTACGAATAACGTACTCTTATGAATCCAGATTTACACACTACTCTGCGTCTTCTCCTGGGCTTTGCCATTGGATTAGGCTGTTGCTGGGCACTATTGCCGTTGCTTATCCGCTTAAGTCCAGTAATCGGACTGGTCGACCGACCCAACAAGCGCAAAGTACACTACAAGCTTATTCCGGCCATCGGCGGGCTAACCATCGGCCTGGCGCTTATCGTTACGTCGCTGATGTACGCTCCACTGCGTGCACTTTTTGGCCAGTATACAGCCTTGACCCTGTCTTTGCTACTGCTGATGATCGTAGGCGTGGTTGACGACCGGCTGAATTTGTGGGCATTTGCCCGGTTGCTGCTTCAGTTGGGCTGTGCGTTTGCCGTAGCGCACTATGGCATCCGCCTGACTTCACTACATGGCGTCTTTGGTATTACCGATCTGCCACTGGTGTTTCAGTATGGACTAACCATATTAATTCTGACAGGCATGGCCAATGCGTTTAATCTGATCGATGGCGTTGACGGGTTAGCGGGTAGTCTGGCGCTTGTGAATACGGTACTGCTGGGTTTGCTGGCCTGGTGGCTTGGTCAGCCGCAATGGTTAGCATTGCTTGGGCCGCTGGCGGGGGCATTGTTGGCATTCTTGAAATTTAACTGGCGACCAGCCCAGCTGTTTATGGGCGATGGTGGGTCGGTTGTGTTGGGGTTTCTGATGGCCAGTCTAGGGATTGCCCTTATAGAAGGTTCTTATCATCAGGCGGTCACGCACGCATCACAGGCCGTTATTCTGATTACGGCCAGTTGTATGATTCCAATTATCGACGCGTTACGTGTGTTTGGTAGCCGAATGTTAAAAGGAAACTCTCCCTTCTCCGCCGATCGGAATCACATGCATCACTGGTTGTTGAAACATCGGTTTATCCATTCGCAGATAACGATTCGGTTGGTGAGCGTGCACGTTTTCGTTATTGCCCTTTCTCTGGCAGCTTCTTATCTGTTAAGCATTTCGACTGTTTTTATTTTACAGATTAGTTTAATTGTCGGCTATACGGCCCTGGTCCAGCTTAGTCATTCATTTTTACAAAGTTATCGGCTTGTCAAACGTTTGGAAACCAAGTGATTCGCTTACAGACTAGGTAATTCATCGTTCCTTGTTTTTTTATAGATTAAGCCCTGATTCAGCTCCTATTGATGCTGAATCGGGGCTTTCCAGTTTAACGGAGCCATGGCCCATCTCTTATTCGCCCTGACAGGATTTTCTGTCGAAGATTAACTACGTAGTACGTTCCATTTATTTTAAGAGCAGTTGATTGGTAAAGGCTTATTCTATACGATTTTGAATAGATTTTAAAACACTATTTATATGAATAAGTAACAATAGGGTTACTCAATTTTGGGATATCTCTGATAGGAATTTGTAGCTGTTCCCTAATTTCCCTCCTTGTACTTATGAGTTATCGAACCTGATTTTTACCTTAAAAACAAATACTTATACGTCTCAAATTAATCTAGGTGTAATTAACAGGCTGATGAACCACCTAAGGAATATGAGTAATATCAGTTGGCGAGCTGACTTTTATCCATATTTGAAGGAATTATCATCTGTAATTTTGAACTGAAAACATACTTAGAGTTAATTTATAGCTTAAAATAGTGCACTTAAATTCAATGACCGAGTAAGGGTATTATTCAGAGCAAGTTCAGTTGGTTAGATTATCAGTATTGTTACTAGTTACGCTTGTAGTAAATTTTTAGGCATAAATACCTAAGAAAAGATTTTCTTCCGAATACTAGAACTTGTGCTATGAAGTCATCGTCTCCTTATCGTATTTTCATCGTTGAAGATGATCCCTGGTACGGCGAAGTACTTAAGTATCATCTGTCGCTGAATCCGGATTATGAACTTTATCGGTTTCTGACAGGTGAGGAGTGTCTGAAGCAAATCAGTCGCATTACTCCGCACCTGATTACTATAGATTATTCGCTTCCGGACACGAACGGGGCTGAGTTGTTTCGGCGCATTCGGGAGCAACTGCCCGATACACCCGTTATAGTCGTCAGCGGGCAACAGGATGTGGAAACCGCCGTCAATCTGTTGCAGGCTGGTGTCCACGATTATTTTGTAAAGGATGATCGTACCAAAGACCTTCTCTGGAATGCTATCCTGAAGATTCGGGAGAATCAGAGTCTCCGCCAGGAAATTGATCATCTGCAGGATGCCCTGGGTCAGAAGTATAATTTCAGTTCTACCATCATCGGCAATAGTCCTGCCATTCACAAAGTTTTTACACTCATTGAAAAAGCTGTTCGGACCAATATCAACGTATCGGTAACGGGCGAAACCGGAACAGGTAAAGAGCTGGTTGCTAAATCCATTCACTACCATTCTGAACGGAAGAAAAAGCCATTTGTAGCGGTTAATATGGCCGCTATCCCCCACGAATTGATTGAGAGTGAGTTATTTGGTCATGAAAAAGGCGCTTTTACGGGTGCCCTGAATCGGAAAATTGGACGGTTTGAGGAGGCCAACAAAGGGACCCTGTTTCTGGACGAAATCGCCGAAATGGACCTGACACTACAAACCAAATTGCTTCGGGTGTTGCAGGAGCGGGAACTGGTGCGGGTAGGGGGCTGTGAAAAAATTACGCTCGACATACGGCTGGTAGTCGCTTCGCATAAAAACCTGCTGGATGAAGTGAAAAAAGGACGTTTTCGGGAGGATTTATATTACCGGCTGATGGGCCTTCCCATTGCTCTTCCCGCTCTTCGTGAACGTCCGAGCGATATTATGGTCCTTGCCCACCATCTTTTGGAAGAGTTCTGCCGCGACAACCGTCTGGCCACCCCGGTTATTTCACCGTCGGCCAGCGAAAAATTGCTACGTTATGGTTTCCCCGGAAATGTGCGCGAGTTAAAAGCTCTCATGCAAATGGCGGCTGTTATGTGCGATGGCAGCGAAATCAGAGCAGATGATCTTTTCCTGACTGTAGATACTGAAAATACAGTGACCGAAACGGAAGGACAGACCCTGCGCCACTATATGGTTCAGATTATCAAGTCGTATTTAAAGAAGTATGATAACAACGTAGTGCTCGTGGCTGATAAACTCGACATTGGGAAGTCGACGATTTATAAAATGATTCAAACCAATGAGTTGTCTCTAGCCTGAATCAGATACAGGTACTGACCTGTTTAGAAAGAATAACTAATCAGAAAAGAGGGCTTCCGGTTAACGAATTTATAGACAACCGCCAGACGAGAGGAGCCCTTGGCTATTAACCAACTCATTGCCCTACGAGAGCGATGGTATGACTAAAAAGACACATGCAAAATAAAATAACCGCCGTACAAGTAGCTTTAAATTACCCGATTGGACGTCCAACTGATCTTGTTTTATCTGATCAGCCAGGTTCGCAAAAAGATCTGGTACAATCGAAACGAATGCAGTTGGCGGATGATAGCGAAATGACAATACTGTACGACCTCTCCATGCTGGAAGCTATCAGTCAGGGAAACAAGGAATTTGTTAGGCACATGATTCAACTGTTCTGCACCGAGACCCCAATGGCGGCTTCACAGATGATAGCTGCTTACGAATCCGGTGACTTTAAACGGGTTAGACACATTGCACACCGTATCAGACCGTCTATCGAAAATATGGGGATTAATTCGCAAAAAGAGGTGCTACGCAGGATCGAGCACCTAGCTCAGTTAAACGATGAATCTGGGGAGCTGAAAATGCTTATTGTGAGTTTCGATAAGGCAATCAATAAAGTTGCCCTTAGTCTGTTATCCGCCTAGCTACTATTTCTGTGGTCTGTACGACTGTGATCTTTCCCTGCTACGTATTAATCGACTACTGACGTCGGAAGAAGGCTGGTTTGATACCAATATTTTTTAGAACTTCGACGTAGTTTTTCCAGCCCTGCAATTCCTGCGGCTTCTGTGTATAGGCAACTGCCCCTGCCATATAAGCCTGCTGAATATCGTTGGCAGCATTTGATATCGAAAGCATTATGATGGGTGCCTGCCCTCTAAGGCGATTATAAAGTTCAGGAAGCCAGGATATGCCATTCATTCCTACCTGAAAATCGATATCGAGTAAAACCAGACTTGGTAGCCGGGTAGATTGCCGGTTCAGGTACTGAAGCGATTCCTGGGGGGATGATACCCATGTAAAAGTCGCTTCAGTAAATAGTTGCTGTCCAATTCGATTGAACAAATCGAAGATCATCGGATCGTCATCCACTACCAGGATTTCAAAAGATTGATCGTTCATACTGTTGGTTGACTACTGTTTACACGATTTGTTACTATACTAACACGAATTTAACCATCTAATCGTTAGATGGTTAAATTCTGCTGTGAAATAATTAGAATTCGTTACTTTCCTTCTGGTAAGTTGTTTTATCGAAATAAAGGCGTCAGGTCAGGAACTTACTTACCTGTTAGTTAGTTACAACTCCGACAGTGTCTCTCACCTCTTAAGCTTATTTCAAGCGTTGGTTTCATGGCTGTGAGTGTCAGTGATAAGGTAGTTTACTGATATTTCTCATATTTCTTCGTAGCTTCCGGCTTATTCAAGCCTACTAATCCTCCCATTTTAATCAGAAAAAATCACGTCTTTTTACTCGCACGTCTATTGAACACATCTAACCTCATTTCATTGACAAGATCGTTTTTTACAATTCACTTGTCTGCTTTTGGCTTGTAATTCCAGCGTAGACTTTTAATTCTCTGAGTAATCAGATCACTACTGCTTCGGCTTGGGCTTATCCCTGACTCGGTTCAGCAAACGCCTACAAGCCATGACTACGAGTGCCTTTCATGAACGCTCTTCTGAGCCCGATCCGCTTTTAATCAGCCATGCTCTGTCTGTAATCTGTGGCAAATGGCGGCTGTATATCATTCTGGTCTTAGGTGAAAAAACCCTTCGTTATAGCCAATTAAACGATCTTTTGCCCGGCGTCAGCGAAAAAGTTCTTGCTGGCGAGTTAAAAACACTCGTTACGTTGGGCGTCCTGAAGCGGGTTATGTATTCCGAAATTCCACCTCGCGTGGAGTATACTCTTACCGAAAAGGGCCTGTTAGCGCTGCCCATGCTGCGGCAAATACAGCAAATAGGCCAACTGTTTATTTAACTATTTTTAGATGTCAACCAAACTTAAATTCACGAATACCGCGCGATCTCCATTTTTTAGTACAGTTCGCCAGCGGGTCGATGCTTATTTTATAGAAAAGGCCATATCGCCCCATGCCAATGGCGCTATGTGGGCGAAGGCGCTCTTTTTTCTGATCGGTTACGGACTCCTTTACGGGTTGATTTTGTCCGGTCTATTTGGTGTCTGGACTATGCTGGGGCTAGCTATTTTGTTGGGTGTATTTGCGGCCTGCATTGGTTTCAATGTTTCTCACGACGCGCTGCATGGCGCTTTTTCTCGCTATGGCTGGGTCAACCGGCTGTTGGGAGGTAGTTTTTATCTGCTGGGAGCGAATCCCTACGTCTGGAAGATCACACATAATATTGTTCACCATACCTATACCAATATTCCCGGTCATGATGAAGATATTGAGGTAGCACCGGGCTTGGTCAGACTGGACCGCCAGGACACACTACGTCCCTGGCACCGCTATCAGCAATGGTATACTTTTCCGCTGTATGCACTGGCCTCTTTGTCGTGGGTATTCCGTAAGGATTATGTCAAATTCTTCAAGAGTCGGATTGGGCAACACGAAACGTCGACGCATCCCCGAAAAGAATATGTTAATCTGTTCTTCTCAAAAGTTCTTTACTACGTTTTCTTTCTGGTTTTACCGTTTGTGGTTCTGAGCCTGACCTGGTGGCAGATACTGATCGGATTCATTGTTATGCACCTGGCCGAAGGGTTGGTACTTGGTTTAGTCTTTCAGTTGGCTCACGCCGTAGAAGGCACTACGTTCCCTTTGCCCGATGAGCAGGGAAACATACAGGAGGCCTGGGCTATTCATCAGCTCTATACAACCGCCAACTTTGCCCCTCGCTCGGCGCTGGCAGCCTTCATTTGCGGTGGACTAAACCGACAGATTGAGCATCATCTGTTTCCTAAAGTCTGCCACATCCATTATCCAGCCATTACGGCCATTGTTAAACGTACCGCCAGCGAATACGGACTGCCTTATCTGGAGAATCGAAGTTTTGGCTCGGCCCTTTACTCCCATTTTCGCCTTCTACAAACCCTCGGCCGCGTTGCCTGAGCTGGTTGATAGCTGCACCAATTTGATTATTACCTATTTGGTTTAGTATTTCCCATTTAACCCATACATCAATCCTATGGCCTCACAACAAGATCTGGATTTTACCTACACGACTATCGACAAAATCTTTCGCTTAAGCATGGGTCAAACCGGCGATTACAGCGGAGCGATGTACAACGGTGATTTTTCGTTAACACTCGAACAGGCGCAGCGTCAGAAGCATAAGTTTATTGCCGATAGCCTTCGCGTGGGTGCTGGAACGAAATTGCTCGATATGGGCTGCGGCTGGGGTCCTTTTCTACAATACGTTAAAGAACGTGGGGCCGATGCGCGTGGGGTAACCCTATCCAGTGGTCAGGCCGAAGCCTGCCGGGAAAACGGCCTGACGGTAGATATTAAAGACTGCCGCCAGATTACCCCCGCTGATTATGGTACCTTCGATGCTGTTAGCTGCATTGGCGGTATGGAGCATTTCTGCTCGGTTGAGCAATACCTGGCGGGCGAACAGGATAACGTTTATGCGGACTTTTTCAGTAATCTGAACGATTTGCTGCCTACGGGCGGCCGGTATTATATGCAGACGATGGTGTTTGGCAAAAACATGATTCCTTTCGAGCAAATCAGCCTGCAGGCGCCAAAAGATTCACCCTCCTATGCATTGGCACTGATGATTGCCCAGTTTCCGGGTTCGTGGTTACCTTATGGTCCTGAGCAGGTCATCCGGAATGCAGAGCCCTACTTCAAACTGGTTTCACAAAGCAGTGGACGGCTGGATTATATTGAAACCATTGGGCAATGGCGGAAACGTTTCCGGGCTTTCAATTTGCAGAAGTACTGGCTCTATGCATCGCTATTGCCTAAATTATTAACTAATAAAGCTTTTCAGGACCTGATTGCCGTATTTCGGGTTAGTCCTAATCGGGTGTGTTTCCAGCAGGAAACGATGGAACACTACCGACTGGTTTTTGAAAAAGTCTAATCAATCATTACTCACCTTTACTACGTTATGGCCATCCGCGTCGCTCTTGAACATTATACGCAATACGATTATGATCGGATGGTATATCTGTCGCCCCAGTTAATTCGGCTCAAACCAGCTGCTCATAGTCGAGCCACTATAGAATCCTATTCGCTGACGGTTAAGCCAGAAAACCACGTACTGCACTGGCAGCAGGACCCATTTGGTAATTTTATTGCACGAGTCGATTTTTCGGGGGCCATCCAGTCGATGACGATTGATGTTCAGCTTGTTGCCAGTCTGGAACCAGTCAATCCTTTTGATTTCTTCATTGATACGTATGCGGAGTCGTTTCCTTTCGATTACGAGACGATTCTCAAAAAAGAGCTGGCGCTATACCTTGAGAAATCTGAGTTAGGCCCGTATCTGGCGCAGTGGCTTAAACAGATTGATTTCCAGACGAAGTTGGGAACAGTCGATTTTTTAATTCGTCTGAATCAACAGGTTTGCCAGGCAATTGCTTACCGCGAGCGATTACAGCCTGGTGTTCAAACGCCCGACGAGACGTTACAGCGAGCGATAGGTTCCTGTCGGGATTTGGCCTGGCTGTTGGTGCAACTGCTACGTCAGCTGGGCCTGGCTGCCCGGTTTGTGTCGGGATATCTGGCTCAACTGAAAGTCGAAACAAGTGTAGAAAATGGATCGTCTGAATCAGTAGAGGATTCATTAGCCTTGCACGCCTGGGCTGAGGTATACATACCTGGCGCTGGCTGGATTGGTCTCGATCCTACTTCGGGGATGTTGGCTGCAGAAGGCCATATTCCGCTGGCCTGCACGGCTGACCCGGTGAGTGCCGCTCCCTTAACAGGCACTGCTGGCCTTGCCGAAACAAAGTTCACTTACAGGAGCCATTTAAGCCGCTTACTCTAACAGAATTAATGATATTGTACAGCTGTATCAGAATTATAGCTGATTAACTGGTTGTATCTGAAATACTTAGGCCTAAATAAATATATCGTCATAACTCGTAATCTTTTTAGCTGTAAACTCGTTATAACTTATACGACCTTGTCGCCAGCTTGCTAACCGGCAGTCAAATGCCCTGGAGATCATGATTGACTACCCGGATGCCGCCTGGACAAAGCAGCAACTTACGGAGCGCCTTGCTCTTACTACACGTCTGTTACAATCAGAAGATTTTGAGCCAGCGGCTCCCTTTACAAGCCAAAGTCAGACTCAGTGGATTCATGTAATCTGTGCGATAAGTGATTTGGTTAGACAGGCTTCCTTAGCGGGCAAGCGAATTGATTTTACGCAGGATGTGAATATTGACGATGAAGGGCAAGACATCACGAGCCTGCTCGATTCCATGCGTCGGTCGGCCTACATCGTTCGGAGCAGTATGCCTTCTCAATTGAATTTGACTATTCTCTCTCCCAATCTTAACCATTTTTATGGTGCCGGTGCCGGTCATTTTTCCAATGGCTTATTATTTGCCTGCGAATACGATAATGAGATGGCGTTCTTTATCGGTCGGGACCGTGTCTTTTTCTACCGGCATTTGATGCGGGCCTTTATGGAGGCTCGGTATTATTTACTGTCGCTAAACTAAGGCGTTCATGGAAACTACTGCCTAACTGCTTGTCTACCAGCTTACTGTATCCTGTTTGTCTCCCGCTGATTCTTGCTACGTAACCACTTCAACGAATTATAAAATCGCTTAGCGACTTTTCATGAATACCGACTTACTGATCACGATTATCCTGTTTTCTGGTTTTAATGAGGTTTCCTTGCCGAAAAACGCGATGCTGTATGATAGTGACGTAAACGGATATGAAGTGAGTTTGCGCTTTAAAGCTGAGCAGGATAACGAAATTGAGTATCGGCAATTTTATGTGTCTTTCAACAATGTACCAACCGATTACAATGAGGGGATTCTTCACTTACTGAGAACCTTTCAGTTTACTGATGGAACTTCTTCGGCTATGGTCTATGAGGTCTATCCCTATGAATCGTCAAAATCTAACTAAATATGGTACAGACCAGTAATCAGATAAAGGTGAACCTAGCCCGTATACATGCGTTGATGGACTCGCCATTATTTAAACATGACTCGTCGGAAATTACGTCGTGGCGGCCCGTATTCAGCGAGTTAATCACGCTCCTTAATGACGTATTGCATCAGGCGGATCAGCTGGACAAACGAGTTGGTTTTATGGATAATGTTGGGGTCAATGGCAAAATACAGGATATCACTTCCCTAGTGGAGTGGATGCATGAGCGCCTTCCTAATCTACCTGCTGACCAGCCAGGCCAATTGTCGGATAACCACCTGAACCGATACTTCGACCGGGGTACGGGGTATTTTGCAAATGGCTATTTTTTTACCGCTGATTTTGATGATGAACTTGCCTTCTTTGTCGATGACCAACGGATTTACCTAAACCGTCATATTCGACGGGCCATTACAGAAGCGGAAAAGTCGCTTCCCAACTTGAATAGCTCTGCTCTGTAGCTATGTTTAATTCACTAAATGAGATTAATTATGACCAAACAAGCGTATGTTGAACAAGTAGCGCACTGGGCCAGTGTGCGGGGTTTTCTTGATATAAAAGCCAACGCGGAAGGGTATCAGAAACCAATTGCCTACGGCCGTCAGCAGGATGGCCAATCGTTCGTTCCAGACGTTACCGGAAAGCAGTTTGACAGCAAATCGTATTTTGAAGTGATTCTTAAGACCAACGATGTAGATTATCTGGTATCGAAACTAAAACTACTTTATCAATTGGCAACGCTGCATGGCGGTCAGCTTTACCTGATGGCTCCAAAAGGTCACTCTCCCTTTGCCAAGGCTATAGCCGCCAATAACCGGATTGAGGCTGAGGTGATTAATTTATCCTAGCGTAAAGCGCTAAACTTTTGCGCTATAAATGACATCCGTATCTGTTCCGTGACGTTTTACTTACCTCAACAGCGAATATAAATTTTATCGATCACCGACTTGCCATACGTGGCATAAAACCACGTATGGCAAGTCGGTGACCTGTATACGGACTAACGTAACAATTAGGCTGCTTTCGTTAATCTTCGAACAGATTGCCTAACTGCCCCAGTACGGAGCCGCTTTCTTTGTGCGATTGAGCGCTACCTGGCGAGAGTCGCTGAACAAGTTTGGAGATTGGCATCGACTGAATCCATACTTTACCGGAGCCCCGTAACGTAGCGAGGAACAGGCCTTCTCCGCCGAATACCATACTCCGTAGTCCGCCCGCCCGTTGTACATCAAAGTTAATGCTAGGCTCAAATCCAACGACGCAACCCGTATCTACGCGCAGGGTTTCGTTGTTCAGCGTCCGTTCAATCACAACGCCCCCGGCATGGATAAAGGCCATGCCATCGCCCTGTACTTTTTCCAGAATAAAGCCTTCGCCACCGAAGAAGCCGGCGCCCAGCCGCTGATTAAATTGAATGCTCAGTTTAGTGCCCAGAGCTGCACATAAGAACGCATCTTTCTGAACAATAAGCGTATTACCATATATATTGGCGAGGTTGACAGGCATAACCGTACCCGGGTAAGGCGCTGAGAAAGCTACTTTCCGCTTGCCAACACCCCGGTTGGTGAAATGCGTCATAAATAACGATTCGCCCATAATCATACGTGAACCTGCCTGGAGTAGTTTACCCAGAAAGCCCTGATCAGGTTGTGAACCATCGCCCATTTTGGTTTCGAACGTAATGCCATCTTCCATGAAGAGCATGGAACCGGCTTCGGCGATAACGGTTTCGTTCGGGTCCAGTTCAATTTCAACGATCTGGATGTCTTCCCCAATAATTTTGTAATCGATTTCGTGCGAATACATACTGAGAGTCGTTAGATGTCAGTTGTTTAGTTATTAGTAAGCGAAAACTACATATTCTCTTCGATTCAGCCAGTTTTTTTCGTACAAACGGCACAAAAAAAGCCCGACCGGGCATTTCGACTGGTCGGGCTTTTATCGTTGATTGATATCGTCGGGCAGGTCGTTGTCGGTTTCGTCGAACAGATGCTCATCCTCTTCCGACTCGTCGGCTAATTCATCAGGTCCAGGCTCTCCTTTCAGATTTAAGTCGGTGCGATGACGTAATTTCTTATCGTCGACTGTCTTATTCAGAAATTGATTGATTCGATCAATATCAAAACTCGTCGTTATTTCGCCAAACGAGTTGATTTGAATATCAAAACCTTCGAGTTCCTTATGAACGCGTGGCTTATCATTTTCGTCGGAGTTTGTCTTTTTCTTAGCCATAGTCGTCTGCGTTTAGAAACCAGCATAAACCTATAAAGCCCAAGAGGCTTTATAGGTTTAAAAATAGTCTAACTAATTACTGTTGTCAACGTAGTTAATGCTTTTTCCAGCCGGGCAATCGTTTCGTCTTTACCGATGATTTCCAGGGTTAGCATCAAATCGGGCCCAGCTCCTGAACCCGTAAGGGCCAATCGCATGGCCTGCATGATTTTGCCCTGCTTGATTCCGGCCTGCTGCGTAGCATCGGCCAGCGTATGTTTGATAGCATCAGCAACAAAGTCGCCCGAAAAAGCCTGCAGCGCATCGCGGAATACCGTCACCGCTTTTACGGCATCTGCATTCCATTTGGCAGCCGCTACGGCTTCGTCATAAGTCGTTGGTGCGTTAAAGATCGTACCGGCTTCGGTGAAAATTTCACGGGCAAAATTTACGCGGCCTTTAAGCAATGCAACAATTTTTTCGGCTTTTTCCAGCGAACACGTAAACCCTGCGGCTTCGGCCTGCTGCTGCACGTCGGGAGCCAATTCCGCGTCGGGACGCAGGCGGATGTACTGATGATTGAACCACTGCGCCTTCTGAATATCGAACCGTGCTCCGGCTTTGTGAACCTGAGCGATGTCGAACGTAGCGATCAACTCCTCCATCGTGAAAAGTTCCTGTTCAGTACCGGGATTCCAGCCCAGCAACGCCAGAAAATTGACGGTTGCTTCGGGCAGGTAGCCATCCTCCCGAAAGCCGCGCGCGACCTGACCCGTAACGGGGTCGGTCCACTGCAGCGGAAAGATTGGAAAACCACCCAGATCAGCATCACGCTTGCTGAGTTTGCCATTCCCTTCCGGTTTCAGCAAAAGAGGCAGGTGGGCAAACTTAGGCATGGTATCTTCCCAGCCCAGGTACCGATATAGCAGCACATGCAGGGGCGCCGAGGGTAACCATTCTTCACCACGAATTACGTGCGTAATCCCCATCAGATGGTCATCAACGATGTTGGCCAGGTGATACGTTGGTAAACCATCGGATTTTAACAGAATCTTATCGTCGATTGCTGATGAATGTACGTTAACCCAACCCCGAATCAGGTCATTCAGACGAACTTCTTCCTTACGTGGGGTTTTTAGCCGAATCACAAACGGCTCCCCTGCTTCGATACGTGCACGTACGTCCTCCGGTTTCATGGTTAGTGAATTCCGCATCTGCATCCGCGTAATGGAATTGTACTGAGCCGCTGGTGCATTGGCTTCTTCGAGCCGCTTGCGCATAGCGTCCAGCTCCTCGGCAGTATCAAAAGCATAATACGCTTTCCCTTCATCAACCAGACGTTGAGCTTCTTTCTGATAAATCTCTTTCCGTTCTGACTGACGATAGGGAGCATTGGGACCGCCCACACCCTGACCTTCGTCTATTTCGATACCGATCCAGCGAAGGGATTCTAAAATGTAATCTTCTGCCCCCGGCACAAAACGATTCTGGTCGGTATCTTCAATACGAAGGAGCATCTGACCACCCATTTTACGGGCAAATAAATAATTAAAAAGCGCCGTACGCACACCACCAATATGTAGCGGCCCCGTAGGACTAGGTGCAAAACGAACGCGAACAGGAGTTGACATGATGATTGAATTTTGAATGATTGAATGATTGAATGATTGAATAGGGCGAGCGGGCTCTTTTTAGTCAATCATTCAGTCATTCAATCATTCAATCATTGTACGGCTATTACTGAAATTTCAACATTTACATCTTTGGGTAAGCGGGCTACTTCGACGGTTTCGCGAGCCGGCGGTTCGGACGTAAAGAACCGGCCGTACACTTCATTGATAGCCGCAAAATTATTCATGTCTTTCACAAAAATGCTCGATTTGACAACGTTCGAATAATCCAGACCGGCCGCTTTAAGAATGGCTCCGATATTCTCCATAACTTTCTGCGTTTCAGCCTGAATATCACCCTGTGAAGCCAGTTCGATGGCTACCTGGCCTGATACGAATAGCATACCCGCCGGCGAAGCGACATTGACTTTAACGGCCTGACTGTAGGGGCCAATGGGCGCTGGAGCCTGATCGGTATAAACAATTTCTTTGTTCATGATTTTTACTAGTTATAAAATCTAATTCGTCTACTGGAGTTTGTTAAACAACCAGCACTATGCACACCGTTCTTAACTTTCAGCGTCCAAAGTTACCATTAAACGGTAGACGACCGAAAGATAAAAGAGGACGAAGCCCTTTGCTTTTTATGCCACAAGCTTAGGAGAGTTCAAAAGTGGAAAATAAAAAAGCGCTTTTAATTATATATCTTCCTGAAAGGCAATGAGATATTTCATTTATGTCGTACTGATATTTAGTTTGATTAGCTCTTTTGAACGTTTAGGCGAATCTAGTCAGACTAATTTATTGACTTACCAGCGTCAAGACGTAGGCTCCCCCATTCTCCCGCCGATAAGTGCGACTTGGTCAGCTACGGATGGTGCTGGAAGAGTGTTGCCTATGCATGAAACTGTAGGTAATTATCGGCCTAATAAGTACGTAGGCATCTTTTATTTTCTGTGGCACGGTTATTATAAAGAAAATAGAAATTTATATAATATTTCAAATATAATCAAAGCGGATTCCATCCATCCAGCCTACGGGCCAAAGAATTATTTTCATTGGTGGGGGGAGCCTGAAATTGGTTATTTTAAGTCAGATGATCCCTGGGTGATACGTCGTAACCTACAATTACTAACATTAGCTGGTGTTGATATTCTTTTCTTTGACACAACTAATGGCGACTTGTACTTACCGATCGTAAATAAGCTTTGCGAAATCTCCAGAGGTATGCGGAAACAAGGTATTCCAACTCCTTACATTTGTTTTGTTACACATGCAAAAGGCGTTCAAACTGTAACGTCTGTTTATCAACAGTTTTATGCTCAAAACCGGTACTCTGATTTATGGTTTCGGTGGCAGGGCAAACCCCTTATATTGGGACAAGTAGAGGAGATCACTGATCCAGTTATTCGCGACTTTTTTACATGGCGATATTGTTGGCAATTCACTGAAGCTAAAACCCATCCTAACCATTGGCAATGGTTGGATAATACACCTCAAAACTATGGCTGGACTACAGATCCGAATGTTCCTGAGGAGATTCCCGTAGCTGTGGCTAGTCATCCGGTTTTTACAGTGGGGAAAAGCAGTGTTACGGGCCGAAAATTGAATTTAAACCGGTATGGTGTTACTGCTGTCACTAATGAAGGCTTACATTTTGATGAACAATGGAAACGAGCGTTAAAAGTTGATCCAGCCGTAGTTTTTGTTACTGGCTGGAACGAATGGATAGCGCAGCGATTTGTAGCTGATACCAATGATCGCAGTATGGTGTTCAAATATTTCGCTGGCCACAAAATGCGTCAGGGAGAAACATTTTTTCAGGATTTATACAATCAGGAATTTAACCGGGATATAGATCCTATGAAGGGTGGTTACACCGACAATTATTATTATCAACTTGTGGCAAATATTCGTCGATTTAAGGGCGTGCCTGCTCCCGAACCTGTAAGTAATCCACGAATAATTGCTATTGATGGTCGATTCGAGGAATGGAATTCTATAAAACCAGAATTTATTGACCCGACAGGCGATGTTGTTCATCGTAACTGGCCGCGTGCTGATAATAAAATTAACTATATAAATAAAACAGGCCGAAACGATATAATTAAAAGTAGGGTTACGTATGACTCAAAAAATGTTTATTTCTATGTTAAAACGGCTCAAAAACTTACCTCTTCCTCTGGCAAGAACTGGATGCTGCTATTCATTGACGCTGATCGGTCGGCAAAAACTGGCTGGTTAGGCTATGACTATTTGATAAATCGAACCGTAAAAGGAAACAAATCAGTGATAAGTCGGTGGAATAAAAAAGCTTGGACGAACGTAGCAACAGGTTTATTTAACTATACGAATAATGAACTTGAGCTTAGTATACCTTTAGCTTCAATTCGTCAGTCTACCGGTAACGTTAAATTTGATTTTCACTGGGCAGATAATATTCAAAAGCTTAACACAATAACTGAGTTCTTTTTGAATGGTGACAATGCACCGGATCGACGATTCAACTATCGTTACAACAGTAAGTGAATAACAGTAGATCTTAATGTAATACGGTATGTCCTCCTGGAAAGATTTTTTACAGAACGTAACAACTGATGTTGAAGCGCACTTTTCCAAGCTGACCAATCGCTTATTTAACCGCCTTGACCTGGATAAGCCCTATAAAATTATTTATTACCGAGGGTTTGGTAGCCCAACTGCCGTTTGGCTCAAAGGACGGGTTCTGCGGGAAAAAGACCTTAGTACGCCAAGTGATAATGACACCACCTGGCAAAACCTGTTAGCTACCTATCAGCGTTTCAGAAGCGATGAGGTGCCGGGGGTAACGGTACGTGTTGAAGCATTCGGGAAAGCTTATACAACCATTACCGATCAGGAAGGGTACTTTGACGTTACCATAAATCCGCCGAATGATCTACCTCCCGGTCGGGCCTGGTTTCCGGTTCAATACTCTCTGGATAACGTCATGCAGCCGGTGACTGAATTGGATGCGAATCAACTCATGGCTACCCAGCCAGTCGTCAAAAATGGGTATTTAATGATATCGCCCCCCTATAGCCAGTTCGGGGTAATTTCGGATATCGACGATACGGTTCTGGTTACAGATGCAACGAATCTGCTTCAGACTGCCCGGCTCACGTTTCTCGGAAATGCCTATACACGTCTGCCCTTTGCAGGAATTGCTGCTTTCTATCGCGCTTTACAGAGCGGGCCCGTCACTACGTTATTTAACCCAATCTATTTTGTGTCCAGCAGCCCCTGGAATTTATATGACCTGCTGGTCGATTTTTTTCGTATTCAGGGTATTCCGAAAGGCCCGCTTTTGCTACGTGATATTAAATTAAGCCCTGATCTGCTGGCGGCAAAAGGTCATCATAACCATAAGCTGGAAATGATTCGGAAAATACTGGATGTAAACCCGCAGTTACCTTTTGTCCTTATTGGCGATAGTGGGCAGCAGGACCCAGAGATATACGCACAGGTCGTAAAAGAGAATCCGGGCCGAATTCGGGCCATCTATATTCGCGACGTATCGGAAGACCAGCGTGACGAAGCGGTTCGTGAGCTGATCCGAATCACAGAAGCCTACAACGTACCGATGCTGCTCGTGGCTGATACGGTGGCGGCTGCCGAACATGCAGCATCACTGGGGCTGATTGACTCCGATACGATTCCGGAGATCCGGGCCGACCGCCGGGCTGATAATGAATGATTAGCTGCTTAGCTGACAACAAAAAGTTAATAAATTATTTCAAGCGTTACGCAACCCTTTTTTGATGGCTTCCGTATTGACGGACGAACCGGTTCAACTGTTCTTATTCTCTCATTTAAAAAACACAGTTGATACAATGAAATCTACCGTCTACGTTAGTCGTTTAGCGTTGACGACGGCCTTTTTAGTCGTCGCACTGCTAAGTTGTAAGAAAGATGATAATACGGCAACGCCAGGTCCTGATCTGGCACTGGCCACTACATCTGTGGGTAGTGTAATCGCCGGCGAAGGTGGCAAAACGCTTTATTTCTTTGCGCCTGATGTGGCTGGCGATGCAACCTGTTCAGGCACCTGCTTAACCAACTGGCCAATTTATTATAAAGAAACACCAACAATTGGAACCGGTTTGAAAGCTTCGGATTTTGCTACCATTACCCGGGCAGATGGTGCCAAGCAGACAACCTTTAAAGGCTGGCCCCTTTATTATTTTAAAAATGACGTGAATGCTGGCGATGTGCTGGGCGATAAAGTTGGCGGTACCTGGATGGTAGCGAAAGCCCACTATACCGTAATGCTGGCCTCACGCCAGTTAGTAGGGAACGATGGGAAAAGCTATACATTTGACACAAAGGAAGGTACGGGCAACTCCATATTTTTGACGGATAGCGTTGGCCGCACCTTGTATGCCTTTGCGCCCGACAAGTTCAACAAGAATACATACACCAAAGCGGATCTGAGTAATAACCCTACCTGGCCAATCTTCGAAACATCGGTTACAGTTGGGGATATTCCTTCGGTGCTGAATAAAGCTGATTTTGCGACGATTACAGCCGTAGGTAAAACTCAGCTGACCTATAAAGGCTGGCCGCTCTATTACTTTGGTCCTGATGCGGCACAGCGAGGAAGTACCAAAGGTGTGAGCGTACCACGACCGGGCGTATGGCCTGTTGTAAATAGTACGTCGCCAACAGCGCCGAATCAATAAATTTGTTTTTATGCATTCACGGTTTTAGGTTTATAGTAGTTAGTTGTTTTTGCCTGTTGCCGTTAGTAGTAAACGTAAACGAATAACCTAAGCTTTGTCCAACGCTCCGAACATACCAGCTTTGACTGATTTGCTGGCCGGCTGTCTGCGCAACCAACGGCAAAGTCAGGAGTTGCTTTACCGGCAGTTCTACGGATATGCTATGAGCATTTGTTTACGATACGTACCCACGCGGGAAGGTGCCCTGGAAGTGTTGAATGATGGCTTTCTGAAAGTGTTTACACGATTGGACCAGTATGATCCGGCTCAACCGTTTAAAGGGTGGCTTCGGCGTATACTAATCAATACGGCTGTTGATCATTACCGGCAGGAAGTCCGTCATCATTATCACGAAGACATTGAGCAGGCCGAAAAAACAATTGTCTCCGAGTCAGTTGATGCGTTTAGTCAGCTAGCCCATGAAGACCTTTTAGCCTTGATTCAGCGATTGTCGCCAGCGTATCGAATGGTTTTTAACTTGTATGTAATAGATGGTTTTACGCATGAAGAAATTGCCGGTCAGCTCGGCATTTCAATTGGTGCGTCGAAATCGAACCTGGCCCGGGCACGGGAGAATCTGCGCTTGTTATTGAAGCAAATAAATTACGATGAGTATGTCAGAGCTAACCGATGATCAATTGGATGGGCTCTTCAGAAAGTCGGCTGAAGAGTTCGATCCCCCGTTCGATCCAGTGGCCTGGCGGGATATGAAAACCCGCCTGGACGCCAACGACCGAACAACAACGGGAGGAGCGGTTATATGGAAAAAACTGCTCCGTTGGGGATTACCTGTTTTGCTCGTATTACTGATAACGGGCGGAGCCTGGTATACTTATCGTAGGGTTTATCCTGTAGTTTCAACATCGGATTCGCGGACAACAACCTCCGCAAAGCGTATCATAAACGGGAGTAAACAACAACCGCCAGAGGCTGCAACAAGCCCAACGGCTGAAAATGAACCAGTACGAACAACCGCAGTCGGCTCAAAAGGACCCGATGCTGAAGGGACAAAGCAACCGGCAGACTTAATAGCGTCGGTTGCTAAACCCAACAAATCAGCGAATCGATCCAGCAAATCGGTAACGCCATCTGCAACCAGTTCTATTGCTGATCCAGCAGTCGCAACGAACCCTTCAGAAGATGCGTATAAGGAAGTCAAGACGGCACGCAATCGATCAAGCGTTTCACGACCTGATCGTCTGGTAAAAACCAGCAACAGGAACGTAACGAAAGCGGATCGCAACCGGCTTGATAAAATTAGCAAGGCATCTCAAAAATTAACGCTGAACAGACGTAAGGTTAAATTAAGTCGTAATAATTCGGGTTTAATAGCTACAAATTATGCGATAATACCGAACAATTCGTTTAATAAACGGCGTGCTGGAAAGGATCAGCTTTTGGTAGTTAGTGATGTAAAGGTTTCTGAAAATGACCGTACAGTTGCAAGAGAGAAGCTGAATCAGTAAGCTTGCCAGCCTTAACTGAACTGACAATTCGACCTGCCAGATGGCCCAAGTCGCTGCCGTTTGTAGGCCGGGACGTAGCGGCTAAGCCAGATACAACAGTTAGCCAAGTTAAGCCGAAGTTGGCGCCCGAACGCGGATTAAGTATTCGAGCTGTTGTGGCTCCTGATTTGAGTTCAATTGGCTTAAAGAACTTATCTCGTCCAGGTACAAACATTGGGCTCGTGCTGGAATACAGACTGGCGTCTCGATGGAGTGTACAGGCTGGAGTAATTCAAAGTACGAAAGTGTATCGAGCATTACCCGAAGATTACACTCCACCTGCTGGAGCATGGAAAGGAGGAGGAAAACCTATAAATGTTGATGGAATTTGCAATATGATCGATATTCCTATCAACATACGTTATGACATCATTCTAAAACCTCATGCAAATAAACAGTTAGTAAATCGTTGGTTTGTGAGTGGGGGCGCAACAAGTTATATCATGGAGCAGGAAAACTATGATTACAATTACGCATCCCATACAATGCCTTATCCCAAAACATACGGCGTTGATACGACAACTGGTGGATATAAATTCAGCCATTTAAATCTGTCAATTGGCTACGAACGTGCGTTTAGTAAACGATTATCCTGGCAAATAGAGCCATTCATGAAAGTTCCGATAAAGGGCGTGGGCCTTTTTAATATCAACCTAATGAGCACTGGCGCATTTTTTTCAATACGCTATAAGCTTACAAAGTAATTACCAGCCTATCGATGAGGACGACGAATACAACCTGTTTTTAATCAAATCGTGTAAATACATCAAATGCCTAATCTTATGACGACGAAGCCAACTAAGGATCAAATGAATCGTGGGGAGTTTTTGAGAAGCCTCGGTATGAGTAGTGCAGCCTTAATGGCGTTCTATTGCATGGGCACAGGACTGACGGCCTGCTCTAAGGGCGGTGATGACCCTGCCCCTACGCCAGGCACGGGTACCGGTACGGAAGGGCTTACGGGTAATGCCGATGCGTCGAAAGGAACGGTCAACTTCACACTCGACCTGACCAATAGCAATTACAGTAAGTTAAAAACAACGGGCCAGTACGTTATTGTCGGTAGCCTGCTTGTGGCCAAAGCAAAAAGTGGTTCGATTGTGGCACTCTCCAAAACCTGTACGCACGAAGGTTTTGAAGTAACGTACCGTTCTGCTCAGGATGATATTTACTGCTCAAACCACGGTTCAGAATTCAGTACAACAGGGGTCGTTGAAGTAGGACCCGCTACCCGGTCGTTGACGGCCTACAAAACAACGCTTAGCAATGATGGCAATACCCTGACGGTGACTGCCTAACTTTTAAACTCAGCTTCATGAAATACGTCTTTTTTGCCACGCTTCTATGGCTGGGGGTGGGGCCGTTGCGAGCACAGGATTCGACGGCTGTACGTCGCGATACGTCTACCACACCAGCGTCCACCGCAAACCCTTCAGCCGATGACCTGCTGGCTGGATTGACAGACTCAACCGAAACGCAACCGTTGCTGCCGCATAAAATGCTGTTTACGCAACGGGCGTTTTGGGGGCCTAAGGGTCTGTTGCGATCCATGAAAATAGCTCCCCTAACCTCGGAAGGGCGGATTAAGGAGTTAAAAGTCAGACGGACGATGCTTGTGGCACACCAGATTGGGGGCTTCGTGACGCTGGCTGGCTTTGTGGCACAAGGGCTGTTAGGAGCGAAACTCTATAATGCCAAAGGGCAGGATTATGTCGATACGAAGAAATGGCACGAGCGCTCGGCTACGTTCATCAATATCACGTATGGAACTACCCTGGCGCTAGCCCTTACAACGCCACCGCCAATCATTGGTACCAAAAGGGGATTCACAACCATCAAACTGCATAAATACCTGGCTATTGTGCACCTGACAGGCATGGTAGCCACCAATATTCTGGCGCATATGATTGGCGAAAATCCTGAGTTAAAGCCCTATCACCGAGCGGTTGCCTACACAACGTTTGGAGCCTATGCTGCATCGATTATTGCGTTAAAATTCTAAGCTCATGAAAAACTACCTCATTTCGAATGGCTACTGGTTAGCCATCGTGGTTCTTTGTGCCTTTGTGGCACCGATGGCCAAGCGCAAAATAGTAGCCGACAAAGCGTTATCGACGGTTTCGTATGCAGCCAAACATCCGCTTCATAGCTGGGAAGGCGTTAGTCATGACGTGAATTGTGCCATGCTGTATAACGATGAATCGAAACTGCCTGAAAGTATAGCTGTTTCAATTAAAGTAGCCTCTTTCGACAGCGATAACAACAACCGCGATTCGCACGCCGTAGAAGCGATGGAAGGTATTAAATATCCGAACGTAACGTTTTTAAGCTCCGATATCCAGGCAGGTGACAATGGCTCGCTGACAGCGAAAGGTACACTCACGTTTCATGGTGTTGCCAAACCCGTTACGTTGCATGCAACTCGTAAGGAAAGTGGCGGTAAAATGACGCTGACCGGCGAATTTCCGGTTAATATGACCGACTATAAAATTGAGCGCCCATCACTGATGGGAATGAAAACTGAAGATGGAATGACGCTTCGGTTTAATGTTGTGTTTGCTTTGTGAATATATTGCGGACAGCCCGATACGCCGAATCTTTTGTGCTTTCGTCGGGCTGTCCGCGATATATCCTGAACAGGCATGAAACTACTTATTACCTTCCTCTTTTTTTAACTTCATTAACTGCTTTTGCACAGAAACCGGTATCCAGCAAACAACTCCAGGAATTTGATAGCTATGTCGAAACCGTTCGCAAACAGTGGGACGTACCGGGCATGGCTATCACCGTTGTTAAAGACAACAAGATAATTTTTACGAAAGGCTATGGCGTACGTGAGTTAGGTAAGCCCGAGGCTGTAGATACCCAAACCTTATTTGCCTGTGCATCAACGACAAAAGCCATGACCGTTACGTTGATGGGCATGTTGGTAGACGAAGGTAAACTTGCTTGGGATGATCCGGTGAGTAAATACCTGCCGGAGCTACAGTTATACGATCCCTACGTAACGCGAGCCTTACGAATCCGCGACTTACTGATTCATGATACGGGCATAGGCAGCACCGATTTCATGACGGGCTCCATGACCATTCCGGCGAATGAGATGTTTCGGCGCATGGTTCTGGTGAAGCCCAGTTATCCATTTCGGGCGGGCTTTGAATACCAGAATACATTTTATTCCGCAGCGGGCCGGGTAATTGAACGGATTGCGGGCAAAACATGGGCTGAATTTCTCAAAGAACGAATCTTTACTCCCCTGAGAATGACGCGCACTGCGCCCAAGCGCGGCTATATCAAAGACACTAACCTGACGAAACCCCATTATAACATCAACGATACGATACGTGCCATTGACTACGGCGCCGATAGTGAAATCGGTTCCGCCGGGGCCGTCTGGTCATCGGCCGACGACATTAGTAAGTGGGTTATCTGTATGCTCGACAGCAGTAAATACAACGGAGGACGTTTGCTGAAGCCGGGGACCTGGGCAGAAATGTTTAAACCACAAACGTTCTTTCCGGAGGATGAATACCCAACCATGCAGATTCTTAAACCGAACTGGATGACTTACGGATTAGGCTGGTACCAGCACGATTACAAAGGGCATAAAGTTAATTTCCACACAGGTAGCTTATCGGGACTGACGGCTATTATCGGACAACTTCCCGACGAAAAGCTGGGCGTTTATGTTTTCGGCAATTACGACCATGCCGAGGTACGTCATGCCCTTATGTACAAAACGTTTGACTGGTTTGCGTTGGGCGGCACCCGCGACTGGAGCGCTGAGTTTAAAACGCTGTATTCAGGGCTTAAGGAAAAGGCGCGAAAAGCACGGAAAAACTTCATTGCCAAACGGGTTGCGAACACCACACCCACGCTGCCGCTGAGTCAGTATTCGGGTACGTACAGCAGTCCGCTCTATGGGCAGGTTGAAGTCAGCGTGGTAGGCAATCAACTGGCATTTAACGTGAATAACAATACGGCCAACGCAACGCTGTCACACTGGCATTATGATACGTTCTACGGGCCTTATAAAAAAGCGTGGTATGGCCAGGCGCTGGCCCAATTTACCCTGAATACAGCGGGGCAGGTTGCTACGTTGACTTTTGACGGAATGGAGTTTAAGAAGGAAGGCTCTCGCTAACTGCCATCCGTCTTTTTAATCCCCGGCGGGCTAGTGCCGCACTGATCAAAAACAGGACTGATCCTAAAAAAAACGGTGCGCCTGGAAGATAAGCCGGTGCTGCGGGCGACGTGAAGAACGAAAATAAATTCGTCATGATGAGTGGACCGAAGATAGACGTCGTGCTGGTCAGACTCGTCAATGCGCCTTGCAATTCGCCTTGCTCGTTGGGCGGAACCTGATTTGAAATGATTCCCTGAATGGATGGACCGGCAATGCCGCCTAACGCATAGACAGACATAAAGGCAAACATCATCCAGCTCTGATTCGCTAATCCGAGCAGCACAAAGCCAATAGCGCTGAATGTTATTCCAACATAAACGGATCGCTGCTGGCCTAGCTTCGGGATAATGACCCGGCTTAAGCCACCCTGTACAATGGCGAACGATAAGCCAATAGCTGCGAGCGATAGCCCGACCGTTTTTTCGTCCCACTTGAATTTTTCCATCGTGTAGAACGTCCACGTACCCTGAACGGCAAACCCTGCAATATAAATCAGCACCAGCGAGGCTACCAGCCCCAGAATAACCGGGTATTTACCAAGCCGCATCAGCGAGCCAACCGGATTTGCTCGTTTCCAGTCGAAAGGGCGACGGTTTTCGGGCGAAAGCGATTCGGGCAGAATAAACAGGCCGTAGAGGAAGTTGACCATCGTTAGGCCAGCCGCTACAAAAAACGGAACACGCGGGCCATACTGCCCCAGAAAGCCACCAACAGCCGGGCCCAGGATAAAGCCTACGCCAAAAGCCGCTCCAACTAACCCAAAGTTCTGTGCTCGTTTTTCGGGCGTACTGATGTCCGCGATATAAGCCGTAGCCGTAGTAAAACTGGCGCCGGTAATACCTGCCAGGATTCGCCCGATAAACAGCCATTCGATATTTGGCGCAAAGCCCTGAAGAATGTAATCCAGCCCAAAACCAAATAGCGAAAATAAAAGCACGGGCCTCCGGCCGAAGCGGTCGCTCAATCCACCCAGCACAGGCGAGAAAACAAACTGCATCAGTGCGTACGAGAACGTTAGCCAACCTCCCCAGCTGGCAGCCTGGCTGATGTTGCCGTGAATAAGTTGTTCAATCAGTTTCGGAAAAACCGGAATAATAATCCCCAGCCCGGTAACGTCGATCAGTAACGTAATGAAAATAAAAACAAGGGCAGGCGCTGTGCGTTTGGAAGCCATAAGAGGGAAGGGAAGAGAGGGAAGAAGGGGAGGAAAGGGATTAGCGGGAATAGTAATTTCCCTTTCTTCCCTTTCCTCCCCTTCTTCCCTCTCTTCCTAAAAATTAAGCATACGTATTCAACATCACTGGCATCACAAGCATCAGGATGTCTTCATTTTCTTCTTTGTCGGCCGGAATAAGCAAACCAGCGCGGTTTGGAGCCGACATTTCGAGCGAGATCATTTTGGCGCTTAGATTGCTCAATACTTCCGACATCAGTTTGGCGTTAAATCCAATTTCCATTGGCTCACCGTCGTATTCACAAAGAAGTTTTTCGTTGGCTTCGTTGGAGTAGTCAAGGTCTTCGGCCGAGATAGTCAGCGAATTGGTTTTGAGCGACAGCCGAATCTGGTGCGTTGTGCGGTTGGCGTAAATCATGATCCGCTTCAGCGAGTTCAGCAGATCGGTACGCCCAATCGTCATTACGTTCGGATTATTGGTCGGAATAGCGTTTTCATAATCCGGGAATCGCTCATCGATCAGGCGGCAGATCAACTGCGTTGGCCCAAATGTAAACGACGCATTGGCCTGGCTGAATTCGGCAACAACGGGCACATTTTCCGGAAGCGATGCCTTGAGCAATTGCAGGGCTTTGCGTGGAATGATAATCGACGTACTAGCCGACGCATTGAGGTCGGTCCGGCGGTAACGGATAAGCCGGTGCCCGTCGGTGGCCACAAACGTAGCATTGTCGCCGGTCAGTTGCAGCAGTACCCCCGTCATGGCTGGGCGCAGATCGTCGGTGCTCGTGGCAAATACGGTATTGTTAATGGCGCTCAGCAGGATGTCGGATGTCATTTCAACCGACATATTCTTGTTTACCGTTGGCAGCTTTGGGAAGTCGATTGGGTTTTCGCCCGAAAGCTTATAGCGGCCATTATCGGTCAGAATTTCAGTGCCGAACGTATCGGTATCGATGTTTACCGTAACGGGTTGCTCAGGCAGGCTACGCAGGGTATCCAGCAGTAATTTAGCCGGAATTGCAATCGAACCATTCTCGCTGGCCTCAACCGGAATCTGGGTGGTCATGGTGGTTTGCAAATCCGAAGCCGTCACCGTAAGTGTACCATCCTCAATACGAAACAGGAAGTTTTCGAGGATCGGCACAATCGGATTAGTGGCCACCACACCATTAATATGTTGTAGGTTCTTTAGAAGAACAGATGAGGAAACGATAAATTTCATTGGGTCAAGTTTTTAGACAGTTCGTCACAATATATAAGAACAAAAGTAGCAAAAAAACCCGACAGGCTAGTGCGATTTATAAGAACCTTTCAACAGTAAACGACGGTTGTAGTGGATAGAGTCGAATGAATCGTAAATGTTGCAAAAGTGCAATGAACGCTACGTGATATATACACGAATCGTCGTTCGCAATTCATTCGACTACACTCAATAGAGCTGAAGAAGATGGAAACCGAAATAGTTAACCGTGTTGCTGCCAGTGGTCTGGTCACGCTTGATCTGGAAGCGTATTACCATTCCGGCGAGCGGGTTGTATACGACCTGAAAGACAATCTGTACATGGGGCTGATCCTGAAAGAGAAAGATTTTCGGGCGTTTCTGAAAGAACATGACTGGAGCCCGTACGCGGGCAAAAACGTAGCGATAACCTGTACGGAAGATGCTATCGTTCCGACCTGGGCCTACATGCTCCTGACGCTTCAATTACAGCCTTATGCCCATACCGTTGTGTTTGGTGATCTCAACGATCTGGAAGAAAAACTCTATTTCGATGCCATAGCCCGCATTGACCCTGAGGAGTACCGTGATGCCCGGGTTGTGGTGAAAGGGTGTTCCAACGTACCGGTTCCGACAGCAGCTTACGTCGAACTGACGCGTGTGTTACGTCCGGTTGTGCAGAGTTTGCTGTTTGGCGAGCCCTGTAGTACGGTTCCGCTTTATAAACGGCCGAAAAGCTAAGGTTTTCCAGCCTACCGATACGTTCGGGAATTATATGAGTGGTAGAGTTCCGGCATTTAGTTTCTGTGGAGCCGTATTTTCGGAAAGATAAGCCGTACTTTGAGCAGGAAACTCGGAATCTTAAACTATGCTAGATTTTCGTTTAAACGTATTTTACACTGTTGCCAAACGACTCAGCTTCACCAAGGCAGCAGCGGAGCTGTACGTAACCCAGCCTGCCGTCACAAAACACATTCAGGAACTCGAACACCAGTTTGGTACGGCCCTTTTCGACCGGCGCGGTAATCAGATCAGTCTTACCACCGCGGGAAGCGTACTGCTTCGCCATGCCGAAACCATCATGGCAACGTATCGCCAGCTTGAGTTCGATATGAATGCTCTAAAAGGAGAGTCGGGCGGAGCGCTTCGGGTGGGAGCCAGTACAACCGTGGCTCAATACGTCATTCCGCCCGTACTGGCCCGCTTTCACGAACAATCGGCCGACGTATCGATTTCGATGCTGAGCGGTAATACCGAACAGATTGAACAGCAACTGCTTAACAGCGATATTGATCTGGGTTTAGTGGAAGGACGAACTCACCACAGCGACATCCGGTACACACCGTTTGTGAAAGATGAGCTGGTGCTTATCTGCCGCGCGGATCACCCATTGGCCGACCGCGATGAAATTACCCTCGACGAACTGCGGGCCATTCCGATTGTGCTGCGCGAACGCGGTTCGGGCTCGCTCGAAGTAATTGAACATGCGTTACGGGGTGTGGGCCTTCGGGTTACTGACCTTACCATCGAAATGCAGTTGGGCAGTACCGAAAGCATTAAATCGTACCTTGGCAGTTCGCGTTGTATGGCCTTTATCTCCGTCTTTGCGGTGCGGCATGAACTAAAGGCGGGGACGCTGAAAATTCTGGATGTACAAGGGCTTTCCATTCAGCGTGATTTCTATTCCATTCAATTGCAGGGTGTTAGCGAAGGGCTGGCCGATACATTTATGCGCTTTGCCCGGCAACATTACAAGCGGGTTTTATAGCCAGTGAGCGGGCAGTGCCGGTAAGTGCTTTTTTGTATTTTTGTGCATAATCCAATCATCATGCACACGTCTCCCATACTGGCCCTTCTGGCAAGTTCGATTCTGATTACTACGTCCTTGCAGGCGCAGTCGCGAACGGCGACCTCTGCCCGCACTAAAACAACTTCACCGGTCGCTACGTCTAAACTTCCCGAATTTTCGATCAGCCGTGCGGAAGTGGAATCGCATACGCGCTTTCTGGCTTCCGACGAACTGGAAGGCCGCCGGACGGGTGAAAAAGGCAACTGGACCGCTGCCCGCTATATTGCTGAGCAGTTTCGGTTGCTGGGACTTAAACCGGCTGCCGATCAGGGCGATTACCTACAGCGGATTAATTTTGAAAGGGTCAGAGCGGCTACGTCAGCCACATTGCTGTTGGGGAAAGATACACTTCATCTAGGTAAAGAGCTTCTTTTGATGACCGGTGGCCCAACAAACGTATCTGGCGAAGTTGTTTACGTGGGTTATGGTCTGACGGAAGAGGGCTACAAAGATCGTGATGTAAAAGGACGTATCGTGGTCGTTCAGGGCGGTTCGCCGGAGGCCAAAGGGCCGGGCGAGATTTTTCGGGCTTCTCGGGAAAAGCGCGAACTGGCGACTAAAAAAGGCGCAGCCGCGCTGATTGAGCTTTATAGCGAATCGATTCCCTGGGGGCTTGTGAATCAGTATTTTAGCCGTGAGCAAATTATGCTGCCCACATCGGGAGCCGAAAAGCCGCTTACTCATGTGTGGCTGAATAATGCCAACAATCAGTATAAACAATTAAAAGAAGCCGGACAGACCGTTACCCTCCGAACATTAGGGCGTCCACAAACACCTGTTTTATCGGCCAACGTAGCGGGCATTATTGAAGGCGCTGATCCTAAGCTCAAAAATGAATACATTATTCTATCGGCACATTTTGACCACGTTGGTGTAGGCAAACAGGGTGGATCGCCTTATCAACCGTCCGATAGTATTTTTAACGGCGCCCGCGACAACGCTATCGGGACTGTAGCCATGCTCGAAGCCGCTAAAGCATTAACGCTGCAGCGCCCTTCCCGGTCGGTGTTGGTACTGGCCTTAACCGGCGAAGAAGTGGGTTTGCTGGGTAGTAAATACTATGCCGAACATCCGCTGGTACCCCTGAAACAAACGGTTTTTGACCTGAATACGGATGGCGCAGGCTACAGCGACACAACGCTCATATCGGTAATCGGCCTCGACCGCACCGGAGCACGGGCCGAAATTGAAGCCGGCGCCAAGGCGTTTGGACTGAGTGTACTGGCCGATCCGGCACCAGAACAAGGGCTTTTTGATCGGTCGGATAATGTAAACTTTGCCATTAAGGGTATCCCTTCTCCCGATTTTGCGCCTGGTTTTAAATCGTTCGATGAGGCCATTGCAAAGTATTACCACCAGGCTGCTGATAACCCGGAATCACTGAATTTTGGGTACGTGCTGCGGTTTTGCCAGGCGTATGCCCATACGGCCCGACTGATTGCCAATCGGCCAACACGACCCCAATGGTCGGCGGGGGATAAATACGAACCGGCTGCAAAAGCCTTGTATGGTCAAGAGTAGAGTTTGGAACAACCTACTTTTACTGATAGATAATAAAGACCGATCAACCCGGATACGATCCGTTCGACGGAACGGAAAACTAAATATCTAGCCTCGACGTTTATCTAATACAAACGATTCTTCGACATGCTGTTAAAATATCTGTTTATCATCACCCTGGTTATTTTGTTCGTACCACCTGTGCGTCGGTTTGTGTTTTATCTTCTGGTGGGTCGGCAGTTAGTAAAGCAGCAAAAGCAGCAGGGCGATATTCGCGGAAATGCTCGTCGTGAGGGCGATGTTCGGGTTGATACACGACCGAAGGGAGATAACTCAAGATATAACGGTGGTGAATACGTTGATTACGAAGAAGTTAAATAAATAAAGCCGTTTGGTGTTGCCGTAAATAAACAGAAACGGCAGGATCAGTTGAGCTTATATAGATTGTAAAAAAAGCCTGCAAACTGTAATACGTTTGCGGGCTTTTCATTTTTCAGAAGCCTCATGCTCCGTTTTGTATTTCACAGCTAGGCCGGTCATCAAATAGCCATTGTCGGTCATAGACGTGTAGTACGTATACCGAACGGCAACCAGCGCATCGGCTCCGATTTTTTTTGCCTGCATCGTCAGACGGGCCAGCATTAATTCCTTCTGCTGGGCATCGTTTCCGCGGCTCAACATCCGGTTGTTGCCCCACTGACGTTGCGTTAAATTAATCTCCCCTTTAATTTCCAGATCCTGTAACGGATCAAACGGACGTTCGGGCCGCTGATTTTCGTAGAAAACATCGACCGGATAATGGGGCTTATTCTGCAAATACACGGCAGGGCGAAAGCAACTGGTAAGGCCCAGAAAAGAAACGAATACCCAAAATTTTCCAGCTATTAATTGTAAATCATTCATCATTCATCATTCATCATTCATCATTCATCAACACTTCTTCGACAATTCTCGGATAATGCAGATGTTCCAGAACCTGTACTTTATGGGCTACGTCATCAGGCGTATCGGACGGAACTATGGATACATGAGCCTGAAAAATAATCTGGCCTTCATCATACCGCTCATTGACGTAATGAATCGTAATGCCCGATTCCGTTTCGCCAGCAGCTACAACAGCTTCATGAACGAAATGGCCGTACATGCCTTTCCCACCAAATTTAGGCAATAAAGCCGGATGGATATTCATGATTTTATTCGGAAACGCCCGCACCAGATTGCTGGGCATTAGCCACATAAAACCAGCCAGTACAATTAAATCAATGTGTTGGTTGAGAAGAAGTTGCGTGATTCGTTTGGTGTCGTAAAACGTAGTACGGTCGAACAGCAGAACCGGAATATGAAGCCGCCGGGCACGGTCGATGACCCCCGCTTTTGGATTGTTGGAGACAATCAGTGAAATCTCCACATCAGCCTTGTTGGCAAAATAGTCAGCAATTTTCTCGGCGTTTGAGCCCGAACCCGACGCAAAAATGGCGATACGTTTCAATGGATTTAATGTTTGATGGATAATGATCAATGGATAATGAATAGTGTGGTTTGGGCGTATTCGTCATTATCCATTGATCATTATCCATTTAGCCTCCGGCGAAATTACAACTTTTGCCTATTTTTGTGAGTACTCGCCTGAATCCAATGCTGGCAACCAAGCAACTCACGTTTGAATACGGCCCCTCGAAACGATTCTCGTTTCCTGATGTGCACTGCGCTAACCGCGAAGCGCTCCTGATTCTGGGGCGGTCTGGAACCGGGAAAACCACCTTTTTGCACCTACTGGCGCTGCTGCTCCGACCGAAGAGCGGTTCTGTAGTTATTGACCAGACAGACCTTACTCAGCTTAGCGCAGCGGAAACTGCGGCTTTTCGGGCTAAGCATGTTGGGATCGTCTACCAAAAACCTCACTTCGTTAGTTCGTTGTCCGTACTGGATAATCTGCTGATGGCGAATTATCTGGCGAACAAACCCCAGGATAAAAACCGGGCGCGGGAGTTGGCTGGGCAACTGGGTTTTGGAGACCATTTGGGAAAGAAAACCCACCAGCTCAGTCAGGGCGAACAGCAGCGGGTTAGCATTGCCCGCGCCGTTATGAATCAGCCCGGCGTCATTCTGGCCGATGAACCAACCTCCAGCCTTGATGACGAAAATACCGACCGCGTAGTGACCTTACTACGTGAGCAATCGGAGCAGATAGGGGCTAGTCTGATTGTTGTGACGCATGATCAGCGGCTGAAAGATGCCTTTCAGAACCGGGTTGCTTTATAAATCAGTCGACCCCAAAATCATTACGTGTTTTCAACTAGATTAATGAGGAAATTTCTGCTGTTTATTTTGCTGATGCCTACCGTTTTGCTGGCACAGAACCGGAAGAAAAAAGATTATGTCGTTACGCTTGCGACTGATTTTGGCGCTATGAAGCTCGTTCTTTACGATCAAACGCCAAAGCATAAGGAAAACTTCATCAAGCTTGTTAATCAGAAGTTTTACGACAGTTTGCTGTTTCATCGCATCATCCAGAATTTCATGATTCAGGGAGGAGATCCTAATTCGCGGAAAGCAGAAGCAGGGCAGCCGCTTGGCAATGGTGATGTTGGCTACAGGATTCCGGCGGAGTTTGTCCCTTCTCTTTTTCATAAGAAAGGCGCCCTGTCGGCCGCCCGCGATAACAACCCGGAAAAGGCATCGAGCGGTTGTCAGTTTTATGTTGTGCAGGGGCGTGTTTGGGACGATGCAGCTTTGCAGAAGCAACTCGAACGTATTGAAACGATGAAGGGGCGATTACCAACAGATGAGCAGATGCAGGTTTATAAAACCCTTGGCGGTACTCCTCATCTGGATGGTAATTATACGGTTTTTGGGGAGGTAATAGATGGGCTTGCCATTGTAGATAGCATTGCCAAACAGCCACGTGACCGCCAGGATCGTCCGGTAAAAGACATACGCATGAATATGACCGGCGATTGGGTCAAGAAAAAGAAAATCACAAAACAATACGGATATAAATTCTAGTCAGTAGTCGATGGTCATTAGGCAATAATTTTCCTGACATTCCTGACGCTATCGGCATACGACTACCAACTATTTATGAAACGCATTCTCATTACCGGCGCCAACGGACTGCTGGGCCAGAAATTAGTAGGCCTGCTTGTACAAAAACCTGATGTAGAACTGGTAGCTACCGCGCGCGGTACGAACCGACTGCCTTTTTCGGAGGGGTATACGTACCGGCCTATGGATATTACCAACCGCCAGGAAGTACTCGATATAATCGGGGAGGTACGTCCGGACGTAGTTATCCACGGGGCGGCTATGACCGATGTGGATAAGTGTGAAGTGCAGAAAGATGCCTGCTGGGCGCAGAATGTACACGCTGTTGAGTACATCATTGAAGCCTGCCGCGCTACCAATGCGTTTCTGCTGCACGTATCGACCGACTTTATTTTTGATGGTGCGGCCGGGCCCTACGATGAAACAGCTGAGCCAAATCCGATCAGTTTTTATGGATGGAGCAAGCAGGCGGGCGAATCGGCTGTGCGGCATTCAGACATTCGCTGGGCCATCGCCCGGACTATGCTTGTATATGGTATTGCACACGACATGAGCCGTAGCAACATTATTCTTTGGGTAAAAAAATCGCTCGAGGAGGGCAAGAATATTAAAGTCGTAACCGACCAATGGCGTAGCCCGACGCTGGCTGAAGACCTGGCTTTGGGCTGCTACCTGATTGCCGACAAAGAAGCCGAAGGTATTTTCAATATTTCGGGCAAAGGCGTACTGACCCCTTATGACATGGCCATCAAAACGGCTGATTATTTTGAGCTGGATAAGTCACTGATCGCTCCCGTGGATGCGTCGACGTTTACGCAGGTCGCGCGTCGGCCACCCCGTACGGGCTTCATTCTGGATAAATCGTACACGGTGCTGGGCTATGACCCGCACACGTTCGAAGAAGGCATTGCTGTATTGGCTGGTCAACTGAACCGTGAAGCTGTGTGAGTCAGGTAAAAATATACGGTGTTCGTGAGCAACTGCTTCCCATCCGCGATCAGCTCTCTGCCGTAATTCATGGCTGTGTGGTTGAGGTGCTTCAGTTTCCGGAAAACAAACGGGCGCATCGGTTTTTCTACCTCGACAACGACGATTTTTTTCGGCCTGCCACCGTGTCGAAACGCTACGTGATTCTTGAATTTCTGATGATAGAAGGACGTACCGTCGAGACAAAAAAGCGACTGATACGTTTGCTGTTCGAACGGATAAATTCGCAGGTAGGTCTTGCCCTGAGCGATATTGAAATTTGTATTCTGGAAAGTCCGGCGCACAATTGGGGCTTTCGGGGAATGACCGGCGATGAAATTCAGTTGACGTACAAAATCGATGTATAAGCCGTGACGTTGCATCTGAAAGTAAAACCCGGCAGCAAGATCGACCAATTGTTTTACGACGACGCTGGTCAGCTTACTGCGAAAATTAAGGCGCCCGCTCAGGAGGGAAAAGCCAATGCCTACCTGATTGAATTTCTGGCTAAACAATTCAACACAGCCAAATCGAACGTAACGATTGTTGCCGGATTTACGAATCCGCACAAACGCATCGACGTTGATACGCACGACCTTGTCATTCAGAGGGTGCTGGAAAAAATACGTTAGTAAACTGTGTCGGTACGGAGAGTGGAGTGTGGGAGTGTGGTGTCAGGTTCGAAAACCTGACACCACACTCCCACACTCCACTCTCCTAATCTCTAAAATTCTGATAACCAAGATTTCAACTCTTCCTAAACCTAGATTTGCAAAACCATGCGAACTTTAGTCCTTTCTCTTTTTTGTGTCGTGCTGATTACGCAGACTACCTACGCCCAAAAAGCCAAGCCCATTACGGTTGCTACGTACAACCTTCGCTACGACAACAAAGGCGATGGTATTAATGCCTGGCCCAATCGGAAAGAAAATGTAAAAGCCTTAGTCAAGTTTCATGAATTTGATCTGTTTGGTACGCAGGAGGCCCTTCGAAATCAATTGAATGACGTAGCGGAGCTGACCGAATTTGCGTTTATCGGTGCCGGGCGGGATGATGGTAAGGAAGCGGGCGAACACTCCGCTATTTTTTATAAGAAAGACCGCTTTAACGTGTTGCAATCGGGCAATTTCTGGTTGAGCGAAACACCTGAGAAACCCGGCAAAGGATGGGATGCTGTTTGCTGCAACCGAATCTGTTCATGGGCCAAATTCAAAGACGTAAACACAAAAAAAGATTTTTACTTTTTCAGCGTTCATTTCGACCACCAGGGCGTAGAAGCTCGGCGTCAGTCAGGAAAACTGATGGTAGCGAAGATCAGAGAAATTGCTAAAAATGAGCCGGTTATACTGGTTGGCGATTTTAATTCAACCCCGGAAACCGAGCAGATACAAACAATTCAAACCTTGCTGAGCGACGCGCATAACGTAACGGCGATGCCCCCATATGGCCCTGAAGGGACCTTCAACAGCTTCAAGTTTGATGCGCCAATGGACAAACGTATTGACTACATTTTTGTCAGCAAGCAATTCAACGTTCTGAAATACGGCGTGTTGACCGATGCAAAAGAACAGCGTTATCCCTCTGACCACCAGCCTGTCATGGTGAAAGTCGTGATGAAATAAGCATTAGATAAATGAAAACGTCCCGCAAGTCAGAAACCTGCGGGACGTTGTTCGTCAGAGGGATTGTGAATGCTTAATTCCCCCGCGAAGAAGACACTTTCGCTGCCGAAGATTTATCTTTTTCGAGTTGCTTCTTCACCGCTTCCCGCTGATCGTCGCGTACGGTTGGGTATTTGATACCTAGCTGCTCCAGGTAATTCGTGTATTTGCTGGGGTCGTAGTAAAACTTCTCTAGTTTTGGCTTAAACTCAGCCATGATCTTTTTATTGAGGTAAATGGCTGGTTGTTCTTTGGGCGAAATCAGAGGTTCGTACTTAATATCCTTCGTTTGTTCGTCTTTATAGTAAGCCCATGCGTCTTTAATAAGCTCGGGTTTTAAGAGCAGGTCCAGCAGTGTCATCGCTTCGGCTTTGGCGCCATATACCACACCTTTGTGGGCAATCGGCGTTGCCATCGAAATGGCATTGGCCCAATGGTGGCCCGGTAAACCCGGAATATTGCTGGGGTAACGTAACACAATCGTTGGCAGCGACCACGAAATATCGGCAATATCGTCGGAGCCGCCACCCATGGGAGTCATAGCCTGACCGCCCATCATGACCACCGGAGCCGACGATGTAGGCATTCCCATCGAATCGAGTTTCACGGCCAGACCATCAACTTTTGGGGCCTGTAATTCAATCTGGGAGGCTCGGGCCAGCAGTTGATCTTCTTCCGACCAGGTTGGCAACCCTACTTTTTTGATGTTGTCGTAGGCTGCGGCTGCCATTACTTTATTCGTATGAACGGGCCAGGCCGATCCCAGAATTTCATACGTGAATTTTGTATCCGTCATCAAAGCGGCTCCTTCCGCAATTTTGACGCCTGTTTCGAAGAGTTTTTTAATTTTTGGATAAGTCCGTTCGCGGAAATAATACCACACAGCCGCTTTGGAAGGCACTACGTTAGGTTGATCGCCCCCATCGGGAATAACGTAGTGCGACCGCTGGGTCAATTCGAGGTGTTCGCGCCGGAAGTTCCAGCCGATGTTCATCAGTTCAACAGCATCCAGCGCACTACGTCCACGCCAGGGCGCTCCGGCCGCGTGGGCTGCCTGCCCCTCAAAATTGAATTTTACGGATACTAATCCATTGTTGCCGTTGTCGCCCCACGATACGCCCAGGTTATTGCCAACGTGGGTAAAAATGCAGGCGTCAACGTCCTTAAAATACCCATCGCGAACGTAGAATGCTTTCGTCCCAACCAGTTCTTCGGCTACACCCGGCCAGAGCATGAGCGTACCTGGAATTTTTTCGCGCTCCATTAATTTCTTGACCGCCAGCACAGCTACAATATTGAGTGCCTGCCCTGAATTGTGCCCTTCGCCATGGCCGGGTGCTCCTTCTACAATTGGGTCTTTATAAGCCACACCGGGTTTCTGGCTGGCTTTCGGAATGCAGTCGATGTCGGAACCAATGGCAATGAGTGGTTTTCCTGACCCCCAGGTAGCAATCCAGGCCGTTGGAATATTGGCTATTCCTTTCTGGACTTTAAAGCCTTCTTTTTCGAGTAGCCCGGTGAGGTACTTAAATGACTCTTCTTCCTGAAATCCTAACTCCGAAAAGCTGAATAGCATGTCGTTGATCTGCTGCGCCATCACCTTGTTTGATTCGACGGCAGCAACAGCTTCCTGCTTCAATTTTTCGATCCGGTCCGATGATCGGCTGTCGCCAGACTTCGCTGTTTTTTTTGTCTGAGCAAGTAGCAGCGTTGGAATGAAAAGAAAGACAATTAATAGTTTTGTGCAGTTTTTCATGAAAATTGCCAAATTTTATTATGTATGGTTAAGAATGACCTCTTAAAAATACGGAAATTCTTCTCATTTATAGGTAGTTGTGCCCAACGATATTTTCGTTGTAAATCCTCTGTTTAGCTTAGTTTGCCCGTGTGCGTATACATTTTATTGGGCTATAAAGCGTTGTTAATGAGTACCATCAGATACACTATATACCAAGTAGTGAATTTATTAACATGTTTGTAAAGAAATTATAATATTTGCTCCACACCTGATTGGGAGATTTATGTTGAAAAGTTTTTCTTATCTATTCACCAAAAAAAATCAGTTACTAGGTATTTCGCTGATTTGGGTACTCGTAGCTGTAGTAATTAACCCATACGGTGAATTTCCTTTTAACGACGACTGGGCATACGCACAATCGGTAAAAGCATTAGTTGAAGATCACACGTTCTTCGTATCGGGCTGGACTAGTGTAAATCTATTGGTTCAGATAGGGTGGGGAGCTTTATTTTGTTTACCCTTCGGTTTCTCTTTTACAGCGCTCCGCCTATCGACTCTGGCAGCTGGCCTGATCGGGCTCTGGGGCACCCATCGATTGATCTATAATTCGACAGAGAATCCGCAAATAGCCTTTACCGGTACCTTATTAACACTGGTCAATCCAATCTATCTGGGTTTATCAGCTTCGTTTATGACCGATGTGCCCTTCTATGCACTGATGGTCTGGACGCTGGCTTGTATGGTAGCTGGTCTCAAACAGGATTCTACCCGCTTTATGGTAGTGGGTATTGGACTTGCCGTTGTTGGGCTGCTGATTCGGCAATTTGGGATAGCCCTGTTCGCCGGTTTTGGACTTGCTTACCTGGTACGTAGGGGAATTCATTTGAAAAATTTGGTTGTAGCGGGTGCTTGTGTTGTGTTAGGATTAAGCGTTCAGGTCGGTTACCAGCGATGGCTGTCTTATATGATGCCAGGAACGGTGAGTTACAACGTACAGGCGACCAACTTTTTTCACCTGAGTTATTACAAACCGCAACTTTTTTACGGGTTTATCAACAATACGTTCGCCAGCCTGATGTACGTTGGGCTATTCATGTTTCCCTATTTTCTGGTGCTTTTCACTAA